>NZ_JBQJIK010000068.1:0-46615 GCF_052078665.1 Inquilinus sp. CA228
CTTCAGGCCCTCGGCCTCGCCTCCGTCGCCGACCCGCTCACCGCTTAATCCCCCGAACCGCCGGATACGGACCCGTATGTCCGGTGGTGTGGGAGGGGGGAGCCGCGAGGCTTCCCCCTATCCCGATGCCGCCTCCGCCTCACGACACCGCGGTCAGCTTCGGCCGTCCGGCGCCGGTGCCGAACTCACCCGGATGCAGCTCATGCGCCCCGGCCTGCTCGCCGCCGATGCCGAGGGCCGGGAACAAGAGCTCGGCGACGTTGTACGCCTCCTCCAGATGCGGGTAGCCGGAGGCGATGATGGCCTCGATGCCCAGCGCCTGGTATTCGCGCAGCCGGGCCGCGACAGTCTCGGGGTCGCCGACCAGGGCGGTGCCGGCGCCGCGCCGCACCAGGCCGATGCCGGCCCAGAGGTTCGGTCCGACCAGCAGCTTGTCGCGCCGGCCGCCATGCAGCGCCGACATCCGCTTCTGCCCGACCGAGTCCGAGCCGTCGGCCAGCTTCTTCTGGGCCTCGGCGATGGCGTCGTCGGAGACGTCGCGGATCAGCCGCTCGGCCACCCGCCAGGCCTCCTCCTCGGTCTCGCGCACGATCAGGTGGATGCGCATGCCGAAGCGCAATGTGCGGCCGCGGGCCGCCGCGCGCGCCTTGGCCGCCTCGATCTTCCCGGCCACCTGGTCCAGCGGCTCGCCCCAGGTCAGGTAGGTCTCGACCTGGTCGGCGGCGAGGTCCAGCGCGGCGTCGGAGGAACCGCCGAACCACAGCGGCGGATGCGGCCGCTGCACCGGCGGGAAGGACAGCTTGCCGCCCTTCACCTTGAGGAAGTCGCCGTCGAAATCCACCGTCTCGCCGGCCAGCAGGCGGCGCCAGATGGTCAGGAACTCCGCCGCCTGGGCGTAGCGGGTGTCGTGGTCGAGGAAGACGCCGTCGCCGGCCAGCTCGGCCGGGTCGCCGCCGACCACGACGTTGAGCAGCAGCCGGCCGTTGCTGATCCGGTCCAGCGCCGCGGCCTGGCGGGCCAAGAAGGCGGGCGTCGCCACGCCGGGGCGCAGCGCCACCAGGAAGCGCAACCGCTCCGTCGCCGTGGCCAGCGCCGTGGCGGTGATCCAGGCATCCTCGCAGCCGCGGCCGGTGGGCAGCAGCACGCCCGAGTAGCCGAGCCGGTCGACCGCCGTGGCGATCTCGCGCAGATAGCGGAACTCGGCCGGGCGGTGCCGGTCCTGGGTGCCGAGATAGGGGCCGTCGCCGCTGGTCGGGATGAACCAGAACAGGTCGAGCGGCTTGCGGGTGTCGGACATGGGGTGAATTCCTGCTGTGGTCAGGCGCCGGTCCAGACGATGTCGCGGATCGCGATCGGCGCCGGGATCAGCCCGAGCGCGGCGAAACGGTCGGCGATCTTCTGCTGCTGGGCCGCGATCTCCTCGGTCAGCGGGCCGATCTGGAAGCCGGCGCGGTCGACCGAGCGCTGCTCCGCCGCCAGGCTGATGCCGGTCTCGTCGGCGAACAGCTTGGCGACCTCGGCGTGGTTGGCCTCGGCCCAGGCGCCGACCTCGCCCAGCGCCCCGACCAGGCTGCGCAGCGCGGCGGGATGGGTCTCGGCGAAGGTCTTGCTGGCCAGGAAGAAGGAGTTCTGCGGCTCGACATCGGCGGAGGTGGCGAGCACCTGCGCCCCCTCCTCCAGCTCGGCGATGGCGAAATAGGGGTCCCAGATCGCCCAGGCGTCCAGGCTGCCGCCGGCGAAGGCGGCGCGGGCATCGGCCGGGGCGAGGTAGACCGGGGTGATGTCCTGCCAGCCGAGTCCGGCCTTCTGCAGCGCCGCGACCAGGAAGTTGTGGGCGCTGGAGCCCTTGCCGACGCCGACCCGCAGCCCCTTCACATCGGCCACGGATTTCGCCGCCGACCCCTTCGGCACCACCAGGGCCTGGCCCTTGCCGGCCGCCGGCTGGGCCGCGGCGTAGACCAGGTCGGCCTGCGCCGCCTGGGCGAAGATCGGCGGCGTGTCGCCGGTGGCGCCGAAATCGATGCTGCCGGCGTTCAGCGCCTCCAGCAGCGGCGGGCCGAAGGAGAACTCGACCCACTCCACCGCGATGCCCTGGGGGGCGAAATGCTGCTCCAGCGACTTGCGGGTCTTGGCGACCAGCAGGATGCCGTTCTTCTGGTAGCCGATGCGCAGGGCCTTCGGTGCCTCCTCTGCCCCGGCCGGGCGACCGGCGAGCGGTGCGGCCGCCGCGAGGGCGAGAGTGGTCGACAGCAGGGTGCGGCGGGAGAGCATGTCTGGTCCTCCGGGAAGGGGCCGACAATCTCTCAGCTGATTGTGGAGTACGTCAATCTGATTCTGATTTCTACATGTTGATTAATATATAAATAACATAATTAGAAAGTGTAATTGACTTACGCCGCCTCGGGCCGTTCCTCGGCGCAGCTCTCCGCCAGCTGCTCGGCCACGATCCGGACGGCCGGGGATGCGCCGGGCTGCAGCATGACGGCGAGCTCGCTGGGCGGGACCGGCGGGAATCCCTCCTCCGGCCGCAGGATGCGCAGGTCGTCGCGCACCGAGCGCGCCACCAGGATGCCGATGCCGAAGCCACAGGCGATCGCGGCCTGCACCGCCGGCAGGTTCGAACCGGTGAAGGCGATGCGCCAGCGCCGGCCGGCGCTCTCCAGCGCATGGATCGCCCGGGCCCGATAGATGCAGCCCTGGCCATAGGCCACCAGCGGCACCGGGTCGCCCTCCGGTACGCCGTGGCGGCGGCTGGCGACCCAGACCAGCCGCTCCGGCCAGGCGGCGACGGCGGTACCGATGCCGGAATCGCGCTTGATCACGGCGATGTCCAGCTCGCCCTGGCCGAAGGCGCGGCGCAGCTCCGACCCCGCGTCGCAGCGGACGTCGAGCCGCAGCGCCGGGCGCAGCCGGGCCAGGCCGGACAGCGCCTCGGTCAGCCGCGCGGCGGCGAAATCCTCGCCCAGCCCGACCCGGACCACCGCCATCCCGTCCGGCCGGCGCAGCGAATCCTCGGCCTCGTCGCTCAGCGCCAGCAGGCGGCGGGCATAGCCGAGCAGGCGCTCGCCCTCCTCGGTCGGCGCCACGCCCCGCCCCTGGCGGTGCAGCAGCGGCCGGCCGACCGCCTGCTCCAGCTTGCGGATCTGCTGGCTGACGGTGGATTGGGTGCGGTGCACCCGCTCGCCGGCGCGGGTGAAGCCGCCGGCATCGACCACGGAAACGAAGCTGCGCAGCAGATCGAGATCGAGCATGAAGCACCTATCAGATTTTCCACTGCACCCCATTTAATCATTGAATTTCCAAATAGTCACGCCGGCCTCTAAGGTGCAGCCGATCCGAAGGAGATCGACCATGCACGCCGTCTCGATCCCGGCCCCCGGCCGCAGCGCGTTGGTGCGCTGGGGCTTCCCCGCCCTGTTCGTGGTGCTGTGGGCCTCGGCCTTCACCGCCGCCAAGGTGGCGGTGACCTATGCCCCGCCCTTCCTGCTGCTGTCGACGCGGTTCCTGCTGGCCGGGCTGGTGCTGGCCGGCCTGGCCTGGCTGTCGGGCCGGCGCTGGACGCTCGGACCCGGCGCGGTGGCGCGCTTCGCCCTGCTCGGCATCGTCACCATGGCGGTCTATCTGACCCTGTCCTATTTCGGGATGCAGAGCGTGACCTCCGGCTTCGCGGCGCTGATCATCAGCATGAACCCGGTGCTGACCGCGGTGCTGGCGGCGCCCCTCTTGGGCGAGCGGCTGACCCGGACGAAACTGGCCGGGCTGGCGCTCGGCGTCGTCGGCGTCGGCATCGTGCTGCAGAGCCGCCTCGCCGGCGGCATCGAGGGGCCGGTCGGCATCGCCTTCACCTTCGGCGCGCTGGTGGCGCTGTCGGCCAGCACCATCCTGTACAAGCGGATCGCGCCGCCATCGAACGGACCGTCCGGCGACCTCTGGTACGGCACCGCGGTCCAGACGCTGGCGGCCGGCATCGTGCTGCTGCCGCTGGGCCTGGCGCTGGAGCCGGTCTCGGCGATCCGCTGGGCGCCGGAGCTGCTGGCCGGCTTCCTCTGGCTCGCCCTCGCCGTGTCGCTGTGCAGCTACCTGCTGTGGTTCGACATGCTGGACCGGCTCGGCGCCTCGACCGCCAGCGCGCTGCACTTCCTGGTGCCGCCGATCGGCCTGCTGCTGGGCTGGGCGGTGCTGGGCGAGCACGTGCCGCCGCTCGACCTGCTCGGCGTGGTGCCGATCGCGCTCGGCATCCGCCTGGTCACCCGTGGCGCGCCGCGCCCGGCCTAGCCGGGCCCGCGCAGGACCTCGCCCAGCACCCGCGTCGCCTCCAGCAGCCGGCGCTCGTCCGATCCGCCGAAGCCGAGCAGCAGGCCGCAGCGGTGCGCCGGGCCGGCGTAGCAGGTGGACAGCGCCGTCGCCGTCAGGCCGCGCTCGCCCATGCGCCGGACCAAGTCTGTGTCGTCGCGCCCGTCGGGCAGCAGCACCGCGACATGCAGCCCGGCATCGGCGTTGTGGACGACCAGGCGGTCGCCGCAATGCCGCGCCAGGCCGTCGAGCAGCGCCGCGCGCCGCGCCTGGTAGACGCCGCGCATGCGGCGCAGATGCCGCGCGAAATGCCCCTCGGCCAGGAACTCGGCCAGCGCCGACTGGTAGAGCGTTGGCGGGAACAGGTCGAAGGCCAGCCGCGCCCGCACGGCCTCCGGCAGCAGCGCCGGCGGCATCACCAGGTAGCCGATGCGCAGGGCCGGAAACAGCACCTTGCTGAAGGTGCCGATATAGATCACCCGCCCATGCCCATCCATGCCCTGCAGCGCGCCGAGCGGGCGGCTGACATAGCGGTACTCGCTGTCGTAATCGTCCTCCAGCACCCAGGCATCCTCGCGCCGGGCCCAGTCCAGCAGCGCCAGCCGCCGCGCCGCGGTCATCGACATGCCGAGCGGATACTGGTGCGAGGGCGTGACATAGGTGACGCGCACCGGGCCGGCGCGGCGCAGCGCGTCGATGTCGATGCCCGCCTCGTCGACCGGGACCGGCAGCAGCCGCGCCCCGCCGGCCGCCAGCGCGGCGCGCGCGCCCGGATAGCCCGGCTCCTCGATCGCCACGCCGTCGCCGGGCGCGACCAGCATCGCGGCGGCGATGCGCAGCGCCGCCTGCGAGCCGGACACCACCAGGATCTGCCCGGCGCTGCAGCGGACTCCGCACGCGGCGCGCAGATGGTCGGCGATCGCCGCGCGCAGCGCCGGCAGCCCCGCGGGATCGCCATAGGCCATGTGCGCCAGCGGCAGCCGCTGCGCATGCCGCGCCACCAGCCGGGCCCAGGCCGCGTGCGGAAACCGGTCCAGCGCCGGCAGGCTGGTGCGGAACGGGGCGAGCCCGCCATAGTCGCGTTCCGGCGGGACCCGGGGCTCGGGCCGCGGCGCGTCCGGCGCGGGCCGCGATTCCAGCAGCTCATCGGGCAGCGCCTGGCTGACATAGGTGCCCGACCCCGCCCGCCCCTCGAGATAACACTCGTGCAGCAGCTGCTCATAGGCGGCCAGCACCGGCAGGCGCGATACGCCCAGCTCGACGGCCAGGCCGCGCGTCGACGGGATGCGCTGGCCGGGCCGCAGCGCGCCCGCGAGGATCGCGCCGCGGATGCCGTCATAGATCTGCCGGTGCAGCGGCAGGCCGCCGGACCGGTCGAGGGGCAGGTGCAGAGTGGTCATGCTATTTACGCTGGAAGTGGTGATTTCCAGATTACCACTCCCTGCCTAGCGTGGCTCATCCTTCAGATCCAGGAGAGCGTCATGCCGGCGATGATCCACCCGTGGTTCGCGGGCCTTCCCCTCCTGCTGCTGGCCGGCACGCTCCTGCTGCCGCCGCCGGCAGCGGCCCAAACTGCGACCACCGCGTCAGCCGACGGCCAGCACGATTTCGACTTCGAGATCGGCACCTGGAAGACGCAGATGAAAGTGCTGGCGGAGCCCCTCAGCGAGACTCCGGACCAATGGCTCGAATTCGACGGTACCTCGACGGTCCGCAAGGTCTGGGACGGCCGCGCGAACCTGCTGGAGCTGGCGGCCGACGGCGCCGGCGGGCACCACATCGAGGGCCTGAGCCTGCGCCTGTACAACCCGAAATCGCGGCAATGGAGCCTGCATTTCTCCAATGCGCGGGTCGGCAAGCTGACGCCGCCGGTGTATGGCGAGTTCACGGATGGCCACGGCATGTTCCAGGGCGAGGATTTCCTCGATGACGGCCGCGCCGTGCTGGTCCGCTTCGAGATCCTGCCCATGGCGCCCGATGTCTATCGTTTCGTCCAGTCCTTCTCCGCGGATGGCGGCAGGATCTGGGAAGAGAACTGGATCGCGACCGACACGCGGACGGCGTCTCGCTGAAGACGCGCGTCTCCGCTTGGCCCCGCCGGCCGATGCGACCGGCGGGGCCGGGCGGGCCGGCTACAGCACGAAGTCCGAGGCCTGCAGGCCGACCACCCCGTCCAGGCGGATGTGGAAGTCGGAGGTGCCGTCGCCGTTGATGTCGCCGGCGATGGTGGCGACGTCGCCGGCGACGGCGTAGCGCAGCTCGCCGGCATGGTGGGTGTAGAGCCCCGTGCCGATGAAGCGGAACGCCTGGTTGCCGGCGGCCGCGGTGCTGGCATCGATCGCCGAGAGGTCGATCCTGTCGCTCTGGGCGTGGCTGAAATCGGTGATCAGGTCCGCCCCGGCGCCGGTCGGACTCTGCGCCGTGCCGCCATAGACGAAGCGGTCGGCCCCGGCGCCGCCGGTGAGCGTGTCCTTGCCGCCCGCCCCGGTGAGGACATCGTTGCCGTTCCAGCCCTGCAGCACATTGGCGCCGGCATTCCCGGCCAGGCTGTCATTGCCCTGGCTGCCGGACAGGTTCTCGATTCCGGTCAGCGTGTCGCCCTGGGCGCCGCCGCCGCTGGCGGTGCCGGTGGTGAGGTTGACCGCGACACCGTTGGTGCCGGTGTAGTAGCTGGCGGTGTCGACGCCGTTGCCGCCGTCGAGCACATCGGCCCCGGCGCCGCCGCGGAGCACGTCGTTGCCGTCGAAGCCGCGCAGCGCATTGGCGCCGCCGGTCCCGGTCAGGATGTCGCCGCCCTGGCTGCCGTTGACATTCTCGATGCCGATCAGGATGTCGCCCTCGGCGTTGCCGCCGGTGCCCTTGCTGGCGCCGAGATCGACCGTCACGCCGATCGCCCCCTCGGTGTAGCTGACGGAGTCGATGCCGACCCCGCCTTCGAAACGGTCCGCGCCTTCGCCCCCGCGCAGGACATCGTTGCCGTCGCCACCCAGCAGCACATCCTCGCCGCCGAGGCCGCTGAGCGTGTCGTTGCCGCCCCAGCCCTGCAGCTGGTTGGAGTAGGAGGAGCCGGTGATCAAATCATAGGCGCTGGTGCCGGAGACGTTCTCGACATCGGTGCCGATGACGTCGCCCTCGGCATCGCCGCCATGGCCGGTGCCGCCGATGGTGACGGTCACGCTGGTGTCGCCCCAGTATTCGACCGTGTCGATACCGGCCCCGCCATTGATCCGGTCGCCGTCGCCGTCGCCGCGGAGCAGGTCGTTGCCGTCGCCGCCGTCCAGCACATCGGCGCCGCCATACCCCTCCAGCGAATCGTCTCCGCCCAATCCGGACAGCACGTCGTCGCCGGAATTGCCGCGCAGGATATTGTCGACGTAGTTCCCGGTCAGGACATCGTTGTAGGCGGTGCCGACGAGGCCCCGGAAAGCGCCGATGAGCACGTCGCCCTCGGCATCGCCGCCATAGCCCGCGCCGGTCGTCAGGTTCACATCGATCGCGGCGCTGAGCTGGGGATAGGTGTAGTCGAGCCAGTCGTTGCCGCCGCCAGCCTCGAGCTGGTCGCGCCCCGCACCGCCGATCAGGACATCGTCGCCGCTGCTGCCGACCAGGACATCGTCGCCATACCGGCCCTCGAGGACATCGTTGCCTTCGGCGCCGTAGAGCCGGTTGTTGCCCCATTCCCCCATCAGCCGGTCGTTGTAGGGGCTGCCGTAGATGTTCTCGACGCCCTGGATGGTGTCGCCCTCGGCATGGCCGCCGCGGGCGTACTGGTATTCCAGGTTGACGTCGACCGCGGCGTCGCTGGCGGAGTATTCGATGGTGTCGATGCCGTCCCCGCCGAGCAGGGTGTCCGCCCCGGCCCCGCCGCGCAGGACATCGTCGCCGTAGCTGCCCTCGATCCGGTCATTGCCGTTGTCGCCGGAGAGGATGTCGTTGCCGATCATGCCCCAGAGCGTGTCGTCGCCGTCCGCCCCGCCCAGGAAATCGTTGCCGTCATAGCCGCTGAGGACGTTGTTCACCGCCGAGCCGACGACGTAGTCGTCGGAGTTGGTGCCCCAGACATTCTCGATGTCGCCGTCGACCACGTCGCCGCTGGCCTCGCCGCCCCAGGAGGTGCCGCCGATGACGACGGTGACCCCGACGGTGCCGTTGTAGTCGACGGTGTCGATGCCGGCGCCGCCATGCAGCCGGTCGCCGCCGGCCGCGCCCTGGAGGAAGTCGTCGCCGTCGTCGCCCCAGAGCTCGTCGTTGCCGTCGCCGCCCCGGAGCCTGTCACCGCCGCCGTAGCCGACCAGCACATCATCGCCGCCGCGGCCGTCCAGAACATCGTCCCCGGCGTCGCCGCCGGCGAATTCGTTTGCGTCACTGCCGGTCCACTGGACCATGGGGTTCTCCTGCTCAGAGGCCGCCCGCCGCATGGACGGCCCTGGAATTCCGAAAGATGAGGAGAAGCCGCCCTGTCCGGTTCGGTCGCGACGGGCCCCTGCAGGGGCGCCGTCGCCGCCGGCGGGTCGTGCCGCCGGGTCCGGTCGATTGAGCGAGACAGTGTCGGGAATCGGGAACGCCCTCAACCCCCGAGGATTAGGGGTCCTCGGGGATTCAGGCGCCGGCCACGACCTGGGTGATCGCCGCATCCAGCAACTCGACGCCCAGGTCGATCTCGGCATCGGTCGCGGTCAGCGGCGGGGCGATGCGCATGGTGCCGCCGGAGAAGCCGGCGCGGACGATGTTGGCGGACAGGCCGAGCTCCAGCGCCGTGTCGGTCACGGCGTCGGAGATCCAGGCCGCGTCGCGCCCGCCGGCATCGGCGAATTCCAGCCCCAGCAGCAGGCCGCGGCCGCGGACGTCGCCGATGCAGGGGTGGCGCCGCTGCAGCCCGCGCAGGCCCTCCGCCAGTCGGCCCCCGCTCGCCGCCGCCCTGGCCGCCAGCCCGTCGCGGGCCACGATTTCCAGCACCTTCAGCCCGATCGCGGCGGGCAGCGGGTCGTTGACATGGGTGGTGTAGAACAGGAAGTCGCGCGCCTCGGCCTCGGCGGCGATCGCCTCGCTGGTCATCACCGCGGCCAGCGGCAGCCCGGCCCCCAGCGTCTTCGACAGCGTCAGGATATCCGGCACCACGCCGTCGCGCTCGAAGGCGAACATCGCGCCGGTGCGGCCGATGCCGGTCTGCGCCTCGTCCAGGATCAGCAGCATGCCGCGGGCCCGGCAATGCGCCTGCAGCGCCGCCAGGTAGCCGAGCGGCAGGTCCAGCACGCCGCCGCTGCTCAGGATCGGCTCGGCGATGAAGGCGGCCAGATTGCCGGTGCATTGCCGGTCCAAGAGCGCGAAGGAATCGTCCAGCTCCTGCCGCCAATCCACGCCCGGAAAGCGCGGGTGGAAGGGATTCGGCGCCGGGATGGCGAACTGGCCGGGCATCAGCGGGCCGGTGCCGCGCCGCCCGGCCTTGTAGGTGGCGGCCGCGGCGGCGCCGGTCATGCCGTGCCAGGACTGGGTGAAGCCGACGATCTCCCATTTGCCGGTGACCAGCTTGGCCAGCCGGATCGCCGCCTCGTTCGACTCGCCGCCGGTCGACAGCAGCATCACCTTCGGCAGGCTCGGCACCAGCCCGGCCAGGGCCTCGGCCAGGTCTACCACCGGCGCCGACAGCATCGACGAGAACAGATGGTCGAGCCGCCCGACCATGTCGCGCACCGTGACCACGATCTCCGGATGGGAATGGCCGAGGATGGCGCTCATCTGGCCGGAGGTGAAGTCCAGCACCCGACGGCCGGCGGCGTCATACAGGAAGGCGCCCTCGGCCCGCACCGGGACGAAGGGCACGAAGTCGCCGCCATAGCGTAGCAGGTGGCGGCGGGCGCGGGTCCAGAACGTGGCGTCGAGATCGGTCGCGATCGTGTCCATGGCAGGCTCCAGGGCCAGAAGATACCGCCATCCTCCGCCCCGGCCCGTCCCGCCGCAAACGCAGAGAATTCGCTGGACTCATGAGGGGAATTCACCATTCATCGGCGGATGAGCCGGTCGACCCTGCCGCTGCGCGCGCTCGCCGCCTTCGAAGCCGCCGCCCGCCTGGAGAGCTTCCGGGCGGCGGCGGCGGAGCTGGCGCTGACCCCATCGGCGGTCAGCCACCAGGTCCGGATCCTGGAGGCGCGGCTGGGCCTGCGGCTGTTCAACCGGGTTGGCCGCGGCGTGGTGCTGTCACCCGACGGCGCCGAGCTGTTCGGCCGGATCGGCGGCAGCTTCGATGCCCTGGCCGAGGCGGTCGAGACCGCTGCCCGTCGCGGCCGCCGCGCCTGCCGGCCGGAGGTGGTGCTGCTGCGCACCCCGCCGTCGCTGGCCGGCAGCTGGCTGCTGCCCCGCCTGCCCGCCTTCCTGGCCGAGCATCCGGAGATCGACATCCGGGTCCATGCCGATTTGCGCCTCGCCACCGAGAGCGGCAGCCGCTCCGAGGCCGACGGGGTGGATCTGGCGATCTGGTACGGCGACCACGCGCCGGCGACGGCGGTGCCGCTGCTGGCGGAGACGATCCAGCCGCTCTGCGCCCCTTCCCTGGCCGCCGGCGGCGGCCTGCGCGCGCCGCGCGACCTGCTGGCGCTGCCGCTGATCGTGACCCGCGACAACCGCGTCTCCTGGGAGGGCTGGTTCCGCCGCCAGGGCGTGGCGCTGGACGACGGCTTCGCCCGCACCCTGCAGCTCGACCCGTCGCATGTCGCCATCGAGGCGGCGGTGAAGGGCCTCGGCGTGGTGCTGGAGAGCGATGCGCTGGCCGAGGACGCTGTACGCTGTGGCCGGCTGGTCGCCCCGTTCCCGGGGCTGGGCCTGTCCTGGACCGCCTATTGGCTCGACATCGCCCCCGGCGCCATGCGGCGGGTGAGCGTGGCGGCGGTGCGCGCCTGGCTGCTGGACAGCGCGGCGCGCCCCGCGGGCGACGCGGCGGCTACCGCCAGCCCGCCGTCACCGTCACGCTCCGGCCCGGCGCGACCCTGACCTCGACCACCGAGACGGTGACGCCGTCGACCGTCTGCGGGATCGCCCGCCGGCCGATGCCGTCGACCTTGACGATGTCGTGGCGGCCCGGGAACTCGGCCCGCCAGGTCAGGGCCCGGCCACCCCGGGCGTTGGTCAGGGTCGACCGCGCCAGCCCGTCATGCCGCACCGTCACCAGCCCGTCGCCAATGCGGATGTTGCGCGCCTCCAGCCAGCCGATGTCGGCCGGCAGGTGCGACCGGGTGGTCACCAGCCCCTTGGCCGCATCGGGATCGACGCCGAGCAGGCCCTGCACGGTCTGGCTGACCAGGGTGAAGGACGTCTCCGGATAGTTGCCGTTGGTGCCCTGCGCCGCCACCGGATGCGGGTTGTTGCGCTGGTCGTAGATGTGCTGCATCCACTTCCAGGCGGTGGCGTCGCGGCCATAGGGGAAGAAGGTGTCGGGCAGGTAGGTCAGCGCCTCGATGTTGCCCGGCCGCGTCGCCGGGTCGGTCGCCTGCGCGTCGATGTAGTCGAGATAGGCATCCAGCCGGGCGCCGGGCGTGACGATGCGCTTCATCGGCATGAACCAGCTGTTCTCCTTGCCCCAGCCGCCGACCGGCTGCGCCGTGGCACCCGAGACCGCGTAGCCGCGCACCAGCGGCGTCACGCCGGGCCGGTCCGACCAGCTCTTGTTGAAATAGAGCTTCAGCGCCTCCGCCCGGATCCGGTTGGCCACGGCCCCTCGCAGGTCGCCGCCGGCGACGGCCAGGTCGGAGGCGGCGAGATAGGCGCGGTACTGCGACCCGATGCCGTCGCCGGCCTCGATCAGCCCCTCGCCATTCTCGTTGTAGCTGGCGACGCCCTCGAAGATGTCGCCGCTGACGCCCTCGGCCACCTTGACCGCGCCGTTCGGGATCTTGCTGTCATGGGTGTCGACGAAGGTGGTCGTCGAGTTCCGGGCGAAGGTGGTGAAATCCGCGTCGGCGATGTAGTCGCGGTCGCCCGACCAGCGCCACGCCTTGTCGACGGCCTCGACCAACTCGAACACCGCCGGCAGCTCGCGCACGAAATTGTCGTCGCCGCGGAAGTCGATCGACAGCGGCGTCGCGGTGTCGAAGTTGAAGGCCCAGACCGTGTACAGGCCGCGGGCGGGGGTCGCCGAGGTGGCGAAGCTGCGCAGCATGTTCTTGTTGGCCGGCGCCAGGCCCAGCAGCTGGGCGCCGACCATCTGGTGCACCATGTCGCGGGCGTAGTAGCCGGAGCGGTGGCGGTAGCCGGCCCAGTAGCTGGCGCGGTAGGTGGCGGTGCCGGTGCCATCCGGCTGGCGCTCGTCGACATTGATCCTGCCGACCGTGCCGTCCGCCAGCACCCAGTTGTTCGCCTTGGCCTTGGCCCAGCTGAACAGGTCGACCAGCTTGGGGTTGGACGAGGCGACGGCGATCTCGGCCTCGTCATCGGCGACCTGGAGGTCGTCGAAATTGACCCAGCCGTCGGTCGCCGAGGTCACCGTGACCTCCAGCACGTCGCCGGGCCGGGCCGCCACGTTGCCGACCACATAGCGCTGGTAGGTGGTGTCCTTCGGCAGCGGCGACGACGCCACCAGCCGGCCGCCGATCCGCGCCTCCAGCGTGCCGTCGCTGCCGGAGGTCGCGACCCAGGCCGAGACCTGGAACGGCCCGGCCCGGTCGAGCGTGACGCTGCGGCGGACACTGAGCCCGGTGCCGGCGTCGAGATAGGCCAGCTTCGCCCCGCTGTGCGGCAGGTTCGTTGCGACGCCGGTGCCGGACGAGAACTGCCAGCCGGTGGCGCCGCTTTCGAAGCCGGGGTTGAGGATCGGCACCTCCGCGGCGCCGGCGGGCGCCAGGGCCAGCAGCGCCAATGCGGCGCCGGCCAGCAAAGGATGCAAGACACGGATGGCCGACGCCGGCCTGCGACGAGTCATGGCTTCCCCCCTTGGATGTGAGATCAGGCGTGGAGGCGCCGGGACCGGCGCCTCCGTTTTCAGGCGATCACGCCACCCGGAGCAGCGGCGCCGCCTTGGCCGGCGGCCGCAGCGCCTCGGGGATCCACTCGCCATGGGCGGCGAGCAGGTCGTCGACCAGCTTCCAGATCTGGTCCAGGTCGAGCTCCGCCGCCGTGTGCGGGTCCAGCATGGCGGCGTGGTAGATGTGGTCGCGGTTGCCGGTCAGCAGCGCCTCGACCGCCAGCGACTGAACGTTGATGTTGGTCTGCATCAGCGCCGCCAGATGCGGCGGCAGCCGGCCGATGCCGATCGGCTGCACGCCGTTGCGGTCGACCAGGCAGGGCACCTCGACCGTGCAGTCTTCCGGCAGGTTCTCGATCAGCCCGCCATTCTGCACATTGCCGTAGATCACCGCCGGCTGCCCCGTCTCCTTGGCGCGGATGATGGTCGAGCCGTATTCGACGCTGCGCCGGATCTCCAGCGGCACCGACGGGTCCTGCAGCTGGGCCTTCAGCGCGCCCCATTTGTCGATCTGGCGCTCGCAGCGGGTGATGTATTCGTCGAGCGGGATGTTGAACCGGTCGACGATCTCCTCGCGCCCGCGCTTGATGTACCAGGGCACGTATTCGCTGAAATGCTCGCTGGATTCGGTGACGAAATAGCCGAGCCGCAGGAACATGTCGTAGCGGACGCGGTTCCACTCCGGCACCCGGCCCTCCTCCACCACCTTGCGGATCAAGGGCGTCAGGTCTTCGCCGTTGCGCTCGAACTTCAGGTAGAAGGCCATGTGGTTGATGCCGCCGCAGAGATAGCTGATCTCCTCGACCGGCACGCCGATGTCCTCGGCGATCTCCGCCGCGGTGCCCTGCACGCTGTGGCACAGGCCGACGGTCTTGATCCTGGTCGCCCGGTTCAGCGCCCAGCAGTTCATCGCCATCGGGTTGGCGTATTGCAGATGGGTCACGTCCGGGCACAGCCGCTCCATGTCCCGGGCCTGCTCCAGCAGCACCGGCACGGTGCGCAGCGCCCGCATGATGCCGCCGATGCCGAGCGTGTCGGCGATGGTCTGGCGCAGCCCGTAGGTCTTCGGCACCTCGAAATCGGTCACCGTGCAGGGCTTGTAGCCGCCGACCTGGATCATGGTGATGGCATAGTCGGCGCCGTCCAGCGCCCGGGCGCGGTCCAGTGTCGCCTCGATCGTCGCCGGCGCCTTCAACGCCTCGGCGATGCGCCGGGCCACGGTCTCGGAGGTGGCCAGCCGCTCCGGATCGATGTCGTAGAGGGTGATGCGCGCATCCGCCAGCTCCGGATAGGACAGGATGTCGCCGATCAGGTTCTTGGCGAAGACCGTGCTGCCGGCGCCGATGAAGGTGATCTTGGGAGAGGTCATGCGGAGGGTCCCGGTTGGCGGAAGGGCCCGCGGCGCGGCGGCCGCGGGCCGGATTGGAAGAGCTATTCGAACAGCGCGTTGACCTGGTCGTTCGCTTCCTTCAGCAGCGGCGCGACCGGCACGTCCTCGAGGAAGATCCGGTCGAAGGCCACGTTCATGGTCGACAGGATCTGCGGCGAGTAGTCGGTGATCGGGAAGAGGAAGGTCTGATCCGGCGTGGCCTCGCTGGTGAAGGCGGTGACGTCCTGGCCGCGCTCGGCGAAGGCGTCCTGCGCGATCTTGGCCGCCGCCGGGATCGCCGGGAACACCACGCCGGCCTTGCCGATGATGCTCTGGCAGTCGGCGGAGCCGAGGAACTTGACCCATTCCCAGGCCTCGTCCGGGTGCTTGGTGCCGGTCCAGATCGAATCGCCGAGACCGTTGAACATGCTCTTGCGGCCCTGCGGCCCGGTCGGCAGCGGCACGAAGCCGTAGGCGAAGGACACGTTCTTGCCGTACCAGGTGGAGTTCCAGGACCCGTCGGCGACGATCGCCCCCTTGCGGGCGCCGAGCAGCGCGGTGCCGCCGAGGGCGCCGACATCCTTCTGCGGCAGGCCGTAGCCCTTCTTCAGCGACAGGTCGCGCAGCCAGGTCAGGGTCTCGGCCAGCACCGGGTCGTCGTAGTGGTATTTGGTGCCCCAGGGCTCGTCGATGAACTTGAAGCCGGCGGAGACGGCCAGCCAGCTCCACTGCGTCTGGCCGTAGCCGTCGATCTTCGGGGTGATCAGCCCGTACTGGACGACGTTCTTGGGGTCGAATCCGGCCTCGTCGCCGCGCTTGCCATTGGCGTCGAGCGACAGCCGGGCCAGGATCTTCTCGAAGCTGCCGCCGTCCTTCGGGTTCCAGGTGGCGGCGCGCAGCTCGTCGACCGTCACCCCGGCCTTGTCCAGCATCTCCTTGTTGTAGACCAGCGCCACCGTGTCCCAGTCCTTGGGCATGCCGTAGAGCTTGCCGTCGCGGGTCCACAGGTCGACCAGCCCGGCGCTGTAGATCTTGGTGTCGACCTTGTCGCGCTCGACCAGCGGCGCCAGGTCCATGATCTGCTCGTTGGCGACGAATTCGGGATAGGAGCGCAGATGGTCGGCGAAGACGTCCGGCGCCTCGCCGGAGACGAAGCCGGTCGACAGCGTGGTCCAGTAGTCGAGCCAGCCATACTGCGTCACCTTGACGGTGATGTCGGGGTGCTTGGCGTGGAACGCGTCGCCGCAGGCCTGGTAGTGCGGCGCCTGCAGCGCGTCCCACAGCCAGTAGTTCAGCGTGGTCTCGGCCCGGGCGGCGCCGGCCAGCGACATCGCCGCCGCCGATAGAAGCAGGATCCTCGACAGACTGGTACGCATCTTGAGCCTCCTCCGATGTTTGTTGATGCCGCGGGTCATTTCAGCCCGCTGAACTGCAGGGATTCGACGACGCGCCGGCCGAACAGCACGAGCAGCACGATCACCGGCACGATCGACAGCACGGTACCGGCCATCAGCCCGGTCCAGTCCGGATTGCCGTTCTGCTGCTGGGTCTTGAAGGCGGCCAGCGCCACCGACATGACCCGGACGTCGGCGTCGCGCCCGACCAGGAACGGCCAGAAGAAATCGTTCCAGGCGTTGATCGACAGCAGGATCGCCAGGGTGGCGATGGCGCTCTTGTGCACCGGCAGCACCACCGACCAGAAGGTGCGGAACGGCGTGGCGCCGTCGATCCGCGCCGCCTCCTCCAGCTCGCGCGGGGTGGTCAGGAAGAACTGACGCAGGAAGAACACGGCGAAGGGCGACATCAGGATGGTCGGCGCCACCATGCCCTGGAAGGTGTTCAGCCAGCCCAGCTCCTTGATCAGCACGAAGTTCGGGATGAACAGCACGATCGCCGGGATCATGGTGGCGGCGATGAACAGGTAGAAGATCACCGTCGACCCGATGAAGCGGATCCGCGCGAAGGCATAGGCGGCCAGCGCCGAGAAGAAGATCTGCCCGCCGACCGTCAGCAGCGTGAAGATCAGGCTGTTGCGCAGCGCCAGGGCGAAGTTGATCGGCGTCGACGGGGTGGCGGGGTCGACCGGCGCCAGGCCCAGCACGCGACGGAAGTTGTCGAGGGTCACCTCGACCGGCACCAGCAAAGTCGCCTGGTCGAACAGCGTCGAGGTCGGCACCAGCGCCGTCTTCAGCGTGATCCAGAGCGGGAACAGCGAGCAGACGATGAAGCCGGCCAGCATCGCCCAGGCCAGGATGCGGCCAGGGGACAGGCGGAAGGCGGAGGCTTGCGGCAGGATTGCGGTCGCGGTCATGGCTGCCCCCTCACTCGAGATCCGAGCTGCCGGCGCGCAGCGCCCGCATCTGCAGGATGGTGATCAGGATCAGCACCGCGAACAGCGCCACCGACATCGCCGAGGCGTAGCCCATCTTCGAGAAGCGGAAGGCGCTTTCGTAGACATACCAGATGATCGCGCTGGTCGAGTTCGCCGGCCCGCCCTGGGTGGTGACGGCGATGGTGTCGAACACCTGGAACGAGCCGATCACGCTGGTCACCAGCACGAACACCAGCACCGGGCGCAAGAGCGGCAGGGTGATGCGGCGGAACACCACCCACTCCCCCGCCCCTTCCAGCCGCGCCGCCTCGTACAGCGAGCGCGGGATCGCCTGCAGCCCGGCGTAAAACAGGAGCGCGGTGAGGCCGACATGGCGCCAGATGTTGATCCCGGCGATCGACATGATGGCGATGTCCGGCGTCGCCAGGAAGGACTGGCGCGGCACCCCGACCAGCCCGAGGAAGGCGTTGGTCATGCCGAGCAGCGGGTCGAGCAGCCACAGCCAGATCAGCGCGGCGATGACGTTGGACAGGAGATAGGGCGCGATCACCACCGCCCGCAGCGCCACCGACTTGCTCAGCCGGTCCATCATCACCGCCAGGGCCAAGCCCAGCACGGTCTGCAGCGGGATGTTGTAGAGCACATAGGCGATGGTGATGCGGGCCGACTGCCAGAAGCGCGGGTCCCCGGCCAGCTTCACGTAGTTGTCGAAGCCGATGAATTTCGGCGCCCGCATCAGGTTCCAGTCGGTCAGGCTGATCTCGACCGCCCGCAGCGTCGGGTACAGGTAGAAGATGCCGAAGCCGATCAGCGCCGGCAAGATGAACAGCCAGCCGGTCAGGTTGCGCTGCAGCGCCGCCCGCAGCTTGGGCCGGGACCGCAGCCAGCCGGCCGCCGCCGGCCTGCTCCATTCCGCTGCCACCATCCTCGACCATCCTCCCCGGATCGGGCCCCGGCATCCTATGGAAGCAGGGCTTCTGTCTGTGGATGACACGTGTCAGTATCGTTACTAACACGTGTTAGCTATAGTCAAACGAGATCCGGCCGGCTTGTCAAGCGCCGACCGGCATGGCACAGGGACAAGGGCGTTTCCGATCGGCCGGGGCGCCCGTGAAGCGGATGGACATGGAACGACGCAGGGTCACCAGCCACGATGTCGCCCGCCGGGCCGGGGTGTCGCGCGCCACCGTCTCGATGGTGCTGAACCGGTCGAAGGCGGTGGTGATCAGCGCCGAGACCCGGCAGCGCGTGCTGGAGGCCGCGGCGGCGCTGGGGTACCGGCCGAACTCGGCGGCGCGGATGCTGGTGCGCGGCGACACCGAGACCATCGGCCTGGTGGTCACCGACCCGCAGGTGCTGGCGGTCGACGGCTTCGTGCCGCAGCTGCTGTACGGCATCAGCCAGGCGACGAGCGAGAGCGGCTATCGCATCCTGCTGGAGGGGGTCGAGCCCGGCGCCGGGCCGCACGCCTATGGCGAGCTGGTGGAGGGCCGCCGCATCGACGGGCTGATCGTGCTGAACCCGCCGACCGACGCGCCGCAGATCCATGCGCTGATCGACCAGGGCTTCCCGCTGGTGCTGCTCGGCTCGGTCCGCCATCCGCGCGAGCATGCGGTGAATTTCTCCACCCGCCGCGCCATCCGCCGCTCGATGGACCATCTGGTCGGGCTGGGGCACCGGGCGATCGCCCATATCGGCTTCTCGCCGCCCGGCTTCGTCGCCACCGATGCGCGGCTGAACTCCTACCGCGAATCGCTGCGCGCCCACGGCATCGAGCCGGAGGACCGGCTGGTCGCCTATGGCGCCTTCAGCGCCGAGAGCGGCCATCGGGCGATGCGCGAGCTGCTGGACCGCGGCGGCGCGCGGCCGACGGCGGTGCTGGCCGGCAACGATACCATCGCGCTGGGCGCGATGGCGGCGCTGACCGATGCCGGGCTGTCGGTGCCGGACGACATCGCCATCGTCGGCTTCGACGACCTGCCCTTCGCCGCCCTGCTGCGCCCGGCCCTGACCACGGTGCGCAACCCGGGGGTCGAGCAGGGCCGCCAGGCGGCGCAGCTGCTGATCCGCCTGCTCAAGGGCGAGACGGTCGAGCAGCGCCGCATCGCCCTGCCGACCGAGCTGGTGATCCGCGATTCCTGCGGCGCGCGACGACAGCCGGGCAACGGAAATCCGTGAATTTAAGAATAATCCATTATACTCTCGACCGACGTCTCCGATGTTCGGAGATGGATAGTCGAAGGAATTATCATGCGCTTTTCGATAGGGGCATTGTTCGCCCTGGCCGCGTTCGGCGGCCTGGCCGCAGCCACGCCGGCGATGGCGGCTGACGAGCTGGAGTTCACCCTCACCAACGCCACCTCGGTCAGCGCCACGGAGTTCTACGTGTCGCCGGTCAATGTCGACGATTGGGAGGACAATCTGCTGGAGGGCAAGTACCTGCCCGCCGGCAACGAGGTGACGGTGACCATCGGCGACGGCCGGCGCACCTGCACCTACGACCTGAAGACAGTGTTCGAGGACGGCCGGACGGCGGAGAACGACGGCATCAACCTGTGCGAGCTCGGCAAGTACACCGTACACGAATGACCGGATGCCGGGGCGGTGCCACGCCGCCCCGGCCCGGATGTCACGGCGTCGGATGTCACGGAGTCGGGGGCGCGCAGCCCGGCCGGTCGAACAGCGCGGCCAGGCCGCAGGCCGAGGTCAGCATGCGGTCGCCGTCATGGCCGACGCCCTGGACCAGCAGCAGCTTCTGCCGGAACCCGTCCGGATGGCGGCCGCGCAGATACTGCACATAGGCCTCGCCGCGGGCGAGGCGGTAAGGGCCCTGCGCCTCGGCCATGCAGGTCTTGTCCAGCGCCGGGTGGTTCGGATCGGTGTCGGCGGTGCCGAGCAGATAGGTCACGTCGCGGCCGAGATAGGCCTGCTCCAGCGCCGCCGGGGTCGCTGCCCCGGCATAGGCGGGGAGATCGGCCATGCCGTATTTCCAGCGGTCGAATTTCGGACAGGCGGCGGCGCCGGCGAAGGGGCCGAAGCCGCCCTCCCCGTCCGGCCGGTCGGGGCTGAAATAGGCGTAGGAGGACGGGTTGGCGACGACGTAGCGCACGGCGATGCCGGCTGCGACCGGCGTTGCCTCGCCCCGGCCGAGGATGGCGTAGCGCTGCACCACCTGGCCGCCGCCGGAATGGCCGGCCACCACGATCGTCGTCAGGTCCGGGAACAGCGTGCGGTCGGCCAGCCGGGCCAGGATCGCGTCGAGCCCGGCGAAGGCGCTGATCGGCGCCGGGCCGCGGGCGTCGCCGCCGCCCTCCCAGCCGGTGGTGCCCCAGCGCAGCGTGTCGGCCGGCAGGCGGTGCGCCCGCGCATCGACCTCGGCGAGGAATTGCGGCACGACCAGGATCGCGGCCTGGCCCGACTCCCCCGCCGCCGCCAGCGCCTTCTCGGCCGAGGCGCGGTAGACGTCGGCGTTGCGCAGCCGGCCATGGATGACGATCACCGCCCGGGTCACGCCCGGCTGCGGCCGCGACCAGTCGCGCGAGACATAGAGCGCCAGCTCGCCGCTGCCGGCCGACGTGGTCACCGGCAGGCGCCGGTCGGCGACTTCCTTGACCGGCTTCTCGGGCGGGCTCTCATCGGCCGCCCGCAGCGGCGGCGCCGACAGGGTGACCAAGGCCGCTGCCGCGGCGAGGACACCGAGGACATATCGCAGGACCATGCTGCGCCTCCCTGTGATCTCGAACCCTGCACGCAGAAAGGGCGGTGGACCGTCGGCCCGCCGCCCTGTCGTCTCACTCCGCCGGGGCGGGGGCCGTGCCGTCCTCCGGCACCGGCAGCGGTTCGCCGGCGAGGGCGGCCCGCAGCCGGTTCTCGTCGAGTGCGCCTTCCCAGCGGGCGACCACGACGGCGGCGACGGCGTTGCCGATGAAGTTGGTCAGCGCCCGGCATTCCGACATGAAGCGGTCGACGCCGAGGATCAGCGCCATGCCGGCGACCGGCACGGTCGGCACCACCGACAGCGTCGCCGCCAGGGTGATGAAGCCCGAGCCGGTGACGCCGGCCGCACCCTTGGAGCTGAGCATCGCCACCGCCAGCAGCAGGATCTCGTCGCCGAGCGACAGATGCGTGTTCGTCGCCTGGGCGATGAACAGCGCCGCCATGGTCATGTAGATGTTGGTGCCGTCGAGGTTGAAGGAATAGCCGGTCGGGATCACCAGCCCGACCACCGACTTGGCGCAGCCCGCGCGCTCCATCTTCTCGATCAGCGACGGCAGCGCCGCCTCCGACGAGCTGGTGCCCAGCACCAGCAGCAGCTCGGCCTTGATGTAGCGGATCAGGGCCAGGACCGAGAAGCCGTTGTAGCGGGCGACGGCGCCGAGCACGACCACCACGAAGATGATCGAGGTCGCGTAGAAGGTGCCGACCAGGAAGGCCAGGTTGATCACCGAGCCGATGCCGAACTTGCCGATGGTGAAGGCCATGGCGCCGAAGGCCCCGATCGGCGCCACCTTCATCAGGATGTGGACAACCTTGAACACCGCGCCCGACACGGCCTTCATGAAGTTCAGCACCGGCACGCCCTTCTCGCCGGTCATGGCCAGGCCGACGCCGAACAGCACCGAGACGAACAGCACCTGCAGGATGTCGCCGCCGACGAAGGCGCTGAACATCGTCGCCGGGATGATGCCGGTCAGGAAGCCGATGATCGACTGGTCATGTGCCTTGGCGGCGTAGCCCTCGACCGCCTTGGCGTCGAGCGTGGCCGGGTCGATGTTCAGGCCGGCGCCCGGCTGCACCAGGTTGGCGATCACCAGGCCGACGATCAGCGCCAAGGTCGAGAACACCAGGAAGTAGCCGAGCGCCTTGGCGCCGACCCGTCCGACCTTCTCCAGGTCGCGCATCCCGGCGATGCCGGTGACGACGGTCAGGAAGATCACCGGCGAGATGATCATCTTGACCAGGCTGATGAAGGCGTCGCCGAGCGGCTTCATCGACGCGCCGAGCTCGGGGTAGAAATGGCCGAGCAGGACGCCGATCACGACCGCGATCAGCACCTGGACGTAGAGATGGCGGTAGAAGGGCACGGGACGCGGGGTGGCGTCGGCTGTGGCCATGGCACACACTCCTCGGGGCGCAGGCCGCGATGACCGCAGCCGGCATGGGGTTTCCTGCCGCCCCGGGGATGCCCCTTCTTACGGACGGCCCCAGGAAAGGTGCAATCGCCGTGCCAGCCGAGGCGCATCTGCGCAATTTTTCGTTATCCCCTTGATCGGAAAGGGCCATTCCCGGACGTCCGTCGCTCACCTCAGGTCGATGTGTGCGGAATCCCGCACAAGACCGGATAGGGCCGGGCGGAGTTCCGCACAGCCCTTCGCCGCAGTCATTCCGGCCCCGCGGTGCTAGACTCGCCGGCATGACCGCTGTCGACCGTCCCCTGTCCGCCGCAGCCCCGGCCCGGCCCGCCGCCGCGGTGCCGGTCGCGCCGCACCGGTGGCGCAGCTGGGCGGTCTTCGCCGCGGTCGGCGCCGCGCTGTTCGCCGCCGTGGTCTGGCAGGCCGGACCGGTCGGGCGCGACCGCGCGCTGGGCGAGATCGCGCGCTCGGCCGAGGCGGCGCTGGGGCTGCATGTCGCGATGCTCCGCAGCGAGCTGGAGAAGCAGCGCTCCCTGCCCTTCGTCCTGGCCCAGGACCCGGATGTCCGCGCCGCGCTGACCGCCGCCAACGACCGGCAGCGGCTGGACGGGATCAACGCCAAGTTCGAGGCGCTGAGCCGCGGCACGCGGGCGGCGGTGATCTATCTCTTGGACCGCGGCGGCACCGCGATCGCGGCCAGCAACTGGCGCGAGCCGATCAGCTTCGTCGGCCAGCACTACGCCTTCCGCGGCTATTACCAGCGCGCGGTCGAGACCGGCGAGGCCGAGTTCTTCGCCATGGGCACGATGAGCCGCAAGCCGGGCTCGTACCTGTCGCGCCGGATCGACGGGCCGAACGGCCTGTTGGGCGTGATCGTGGTCAAGGTCGAGTTCGACGAGATGGAGGAGGCCTGGGGCCGCTTCGCCGAGACCGCCTTCGTCACCGACGAGCGCAACGTGGTGCTGCTGACCGACATGCCGGATTGGCGCTTCCGCAGCTATGGCCCGCTGCCGGAGGAAGAGCGCGCGGCGGTGCGCGAGAGCCTGCAATACGGCGGCGCGCCGCTTGACCCGCTGCCGATCGCGCCGGACGCGACCTCGCCCCGGCCCGAGGCGGTGACCGCGACCCTGCCGGGCGCGCGGATGGCCGGGCGCTTCCTGGCCCTCGCCGCCCCGGTGCCGACCACCGGCTGGACCCTGCATCTGCTGGCCCCGACCTCGCCGGCCGTCGGCCGCGCCATGATGGACACGCGGCTGATCGCCGGGCTGGTGACACTGCTGGCCCTGGCCGCTGCCGCGGCGCTGCTGTATCGCCGCAACCGCGCCCTGACCAACACGGCGCGGCAGGCGGCGGCGCAGGCGGAGCTGGAGCGCCGGGTCGTCGAGCGCACCCGGGCCTTGAACGACGCCAACCAGCGCCTGACTGAGGAGATGGAGGAGCGGCGCCGCGGCGAGCAGCGCCGGCAGCAGCTGCAGGAGGAGCTGACCCAGGCCAACCGCCTGGCGATCCTGGGCCAGGTCGCGGCCAGCGTGGCGCATGAGATCAACCAGCCGGTGGCGGCGATCCGCGCCTATGCCGACAACGCCTCGGTGTTCCTGGAGCGCGACAAGCCGGCGGCGGTGCGCGAGAACCTGTCGACCATCGCCGGGCTGACCGACCGGGTCGGCACCATCACCCAGCATCTGCGCGCCTTCTCGCGCAAGGCGACCAACCGGATCGAGGCGACCTCCTGCGCCGATGCGGTCGAGGGGGCGCTGCTGCTGACCCGGCCGCGGATCCGCCGCCAGTCGGTGCGGCTGGTGCAGGACCTGCCCCCGGGCGACATCCGGGTGGTGGCGGAGCGGGTGCGGCTGGAGCAGATCCTGGTCAACCTGCTGCAGAACGCGCTCGACGCCGTCGACGGCCGGCCCGGCCCGGAGATCCGCATCGCGGTGGACATCCCCGTGGACGCGGGGGAGGCCGAGGAGGTTAGGATCGCGGTGTCCGATACCGGCAAGGGCCTCGACTCCGACGCGATGAAGGCGCTGTTCATCCCCTTCGCCACCTCCAAGCCGGCCGGGCTCGGCCTCGGCCTGGTGATCTGCCAGGACATCGCGCGGGAGTTCGGCGGCAGCATCGCCGCCACCAACCGCGACGGCGGCGGCGCCGTGTTCACCGTGACGCTGAAGCGGGCGCCATGACCACGGCGGGGCAAGTGGTCTTCGTCGACGACGAGGCCGAGATCCGGCACGCCAATGTGCAAAGCCTGGAGCTGGCCGGCTTCGAGGTCACGGCGCTGGACTCCGCCCGCGCCGCGCTGGACACGGTCGACCGCGACTTCCCGGGCGCCGTGGTCACCGACATCCGCATGCCGGAGACCGACGGCCTCGCCTTGTTCCAGAAGCTGCGCGAGCTCGACCCCGACCTGCCGGTGATCCTGATCACCGGCCATGGCGACATCGCCATGGCGGTCGGCGCCATGCGGGACGGCGCCTACGACTTCCTGGCCAAGCCCTACCCGGCCGAGCGGCTGGTCGACAGCGTCCGCCGGGCGGTGGAGAAGCGGCGCCTGGTGATCGAGAACCGCCGGTTGAAGGCGCAGCTGGAAGAGGCCGACGACCTCGCCTTCCTTGGCGACACGCCGGAGATGGAGCGGCTGCGCGACGCCGTGCGCAACGTCGCCGACGCCGATGTCGACGTGCTGGTGCTGGGCGAGACCGGATCGGGCAAGGAGGTGGTGGCCGAGGCGCTCCACCGCTGGAGTCGGCGGCGGTCGAAGCCGCTGGTGGCGCTGAACTGCGGCGCGCTGCCGGAGAGCGTGATCGAGAGCGAGCTGTTCGGGCACGAGGCCGGCGCCTTCACCGGGGCGCAGAAGCGCCGCATCGGCCGGATCGAGCATGCCGATGGCGGCACCCTGTTCCTGGACGAGGTCGAGAGCATGCCGGCGGCGCTGCAGGTCAAGCTGCTGCGCGTGCTGGAGGAGCGGGCGGTCGAGCCGCTCGGCACCAATGAGCGCCGGCCGCTGGATCTGCGCGTGGTCGCCGCCACCAAGACCGACCTCGCCACGGCGTCGCAGGAGGGGAAGTTCCGGGCCGACCTGTACTACCGGCTGAACGTGGTGACGCTGCGCATCCCGCCCTTGCGCGAGCGCCGGGCCGACATCCCGCTGCTGTTCGCCCATTTCCTGGCCCGCGCCGCCGAACGCTTCCGCCGCGACCCGCCGCCGCTCGGCGACGCGGTGCGGCGGCACCTGCTGGACCATGACTGGCCGGGCAATGTGCGGGAGCTGGCGCATTTCGCCGACCGGGTCGCGCTCGGCCTCGGCGGGATCGACGCCCCGGCGCCGCTGGAGACGCCGGCCAGCCTGCCGGAGCGGGTCGAGCGCTACGAGGCCGCCCTGCTGCGCGAGGCGCTGGCGGCGCACAAGGGCGACGTGCGGGCGACGCACGAGGCGCTGGGCCTGCCGCGCAAGACCTTCTACGACAAGCTCACCCGCCACGGCATCGACCCGAACGAATATAGAGCCGAGCCGATCGGAAGACGGGCGGGGTGAGCGTAGATAAGGATCATGCCGTCGGCGGCAGATCCCGCAGCAGCCCGGCGAGATCGCGAGCTCCGTGCAGCACACGAATGATGATCGGCGGCCGGCGCTCGCAGTCATAGACCATGACGTAAGGGAAACCCGGCAGGATCAGGAATCGATATCGCCGTTCTGCGACATCAGGTCGATGAGCACCGATGTCGGGATGTGCGCCGATCCGGTTCGCTCCGCCCGCTGCGGTATCCAGCAAAGCCTGAGCGGCCGCAGCGTTATCCTTCGCGATCCAGCGCACCGCTTCCAAAAGGTCGCGCCGCGCCTGTGGCAAGAATTTCGCCGCTTTCACCGTTTGGCGTCGGCAATGATCTGTTGAGCTTCTGCGAGAACCTCGTCCAGCGTGAACGTGCCCTCCCGGTCACCTTCTTCCTCCGCCTCTCGTAGCATCGCCATAAAGGCTTGGCGGCGCTCTTCGGCTTCCTGCAACAGGCGCAGGCCGGACCGCACGACCTCACTGACGTTGTTGTAGCGCCCCTCCTCCACGCATTTGCGGGCGAAGCGCTCCAGCTCTGGCGTCAGGTGTACGTTGGTCGCCATTGAACACACCTATGTCAAACCTTGACATAAGATGAGGCCGGGCTTGTACGCCTGCAACAGCTTTTCCCACGACCAGAGCAATTGCACCCGATCCTCCTGCCATGCTCAGAATGCGGTATGCCCGTCCCTCTCCTCGTCACCTTCGCCGCCGGCCTGCGAGGCCCGTGGCGGATCGACCGGATCGATGCCGTGATCGGCGATGCCCTGCCCATGGCCGAACGGCTCGCCGTGCGGGAGGGGCCGCAGCCGCCGGATGGCGCCGGTGGCGCGTGGGCACTGCGCGGCACCACCAGCAACCAGCGCTACACCACCCGGCCCGAGGCCGATGCGCTCGTCGCCCGGCAGCAGGGATTGGGCCGGCCGGAGGCGACCCGGGCGGCGCTGATCCCGATCCGCAAGACCGAGGCCTGGTGGGCTCTGGCCCAGGACCAGCGCCGCGCCGTGTTCGAGGAGCAGTCGCGCCATATCGCCATCGGCCTGGAATACCTGCCGGCCGTCGCCCAGCGCCTGCATCACAGCCGCGAACTGGGCGAGCCCTTCGATTTCCTGACCTGGTTCGAATACGCGCCCGAGCATGTCGACGCCTTCGAGGCCCTGGTGCGCCGGCTGCGCGAGACGACGGAGTGGCGCTACGTCGACCGCGAGATCGACATCCGTCTGAGCCGGGTGTGAAAAAGACCAGCTGTAGGTTGGGTTCGCGACAGCGAACCCAACAGCCCGAGCCGATGTTGGGTTCGCAAACGCGAACCCAACCTACGCCGCTACCCGAGCAAGTAAGATTCTGGCTTCATGTGGAGGTCGATCACCTCACGGCAGCTTGACGAAATCCGCGTCGATCGTGGAATCGACCTTGCCGTTCACCGTCCGGGTGTAGTGCAGCGACAGCTTGCCGGGCGCGGTCAGGGTGCGGCGGTAGGTCTGCAGCTCGGTCTGGCCGCCGGTCTTCGCCGTCAGCTCGGTGGTCAGCACCGAGCCTTCCAGCCGCGCCTTGGCCTGGGCGCCGCTGTCCGCCCGGGCCGACCAGACGTTCGGCGTCTTGCCGGGCGCGAAGATCGCGGTGTTCTCGCGCATCTTGAGCTGGTCGTCATTGGCCGCGCCGTCGCGCGGCCCCTCGGCGCTGCGCCAGCGCAGGAACAGCCCGCCATCGGCCGACGCATCGATCACCAGCGCCGCGGCCCGGCGGGTGTCGCCCTCGCCCTGGCTGGCGCCGACCCAGGAGCCGCGAAACGCCTCGATCCCGGTCACCGCGGCCGGCGCCGCAGCGGCCGCGGGCGGCTTGGTCTCCCCGGATGCCGGAACGCAGGCGCCCAGCGCCGTGATCGCAGCCACCCCCAGGATGGCGTGCCGCAGCCTCATTCTGTCCCCCTTCCCGTCCCCACAGGATCGATTCGGCGGCCATCATCGCCGATGCGCCGCTTCCGCCGCACGGGAAATCGGTCCCGCACAAAGGAAAACGGCCGCCCGGAGATCGGGACGGCCGTTCACCCGGAAACAGCGGAAGCGGTCAGGCGCGGATCACACCGGTGGCCGGCGTGTCGAGGCCGAGCGCGGCGGCGGCGGTGGCGACGATGTCCTGCGCCGACAGCGCCGCCTCGGCATATTGCAGCTCCGGCTTTTCGTGGTCCTGGAACCGGTCCGGCAGCGTCATCGGCCGCATCTTCAGCCCGTGGTCCAACAGGCCGGCGCGGGCCAGATGGTGCAGCACGATGCTGCCGAAGCCGCCCTCGGCCCCCTCCTCCACCGTGATCAGCACGGCGTGGTGGCGGGCCAGCTGGCCGACCAGCCCGGTGTCGAGCGGCTTGGCGAAGCGGGCGTCGGCGACGGTGGTCGACAGGCCCATGCCGCCCAGGACCTCGGCCGCCGCCAGGCATTCCTGCAGCCGGGTGCCATAGCTGAGCAGCGCGATGGTGGTGCCCTCGCGCAGCACGCGGCCCTTGCCGAGCGGCAGCGGCTGGCCGCGGGCCGGCAGCTCGACGCCGACGCCGTCGCCGCGCGGGTAGCGGAAGGCCGAGGGCCGGTCGTCGAGTGCCGCGGCGGTCGCCACCATGTGCACCAACTCGGCCTCGTCGGCCGCGGCCATCAGCACCATGCCGGGCAGGCAGCCGAGATAGGGGATGTCGAAGGCGCCGGCATGGGTGGCGCCGTCGGCGCCGACCAGCCCGGCGCGGTCGATGGCGAAGCGCACCGGCAGGTGCTGGATCGCCACGTCGTGCACCACCTGGTCGTAGGCGCGCTGCAGGAAGGTCGAGTAGATCGCGCAGAACGGCTTGAAGCCTTCCGTCGCCATGCCCGCCGCGAAGGTCACCGCATGCTGCTCGGCGATGCCGACATCGAAGGTGCGGTCCGGGAAGCGCTGGGCGAACTTGTCGAGCCCGGTGCCGGACGGCATCGCGGCGGTGACGGCGACGATGCGCTCGTCCGCCTCCGCCTCCTGGATCAGGGCCTGGGCGAAGACGCCGGTGTAGCTCGGCGCGTTGCTCTTCGGCTTGGCCTGGGCGCCGGTGATGACGTCGAAGCGGCTGACGCCGTGATACTTGTCCGGCGCCGCTTCGGCCGGGCCGTAGCCCTTGCCCTTCTGGGTGACGACATGGACCAGCACCGGGCCGTCATCGGCGTCGCGGACATTCTCGAGCACCGGCAGCAGGTGGTCGAGATTGTGCCCGTCGATCGGGCCGACATAGTAGAAGCCGAGCTCCTCGAACAGCGTGCCGCCGGTGACGAAGCCGCGGGCGTATTCCTCGGCCCGCTTGGCGGCGCGCGCCACCGGCTTCGGGAACACCGCGGTGACGTCGCGCATCAGGTGTCGCAGCGAGCGGTAGGAGCGCGAGGAGATCAGCCGCGACAGATAGGCGCTCATGGCGCCGACCGGCGGGGCGATCGACATGTCGTTGTCGTTGAGGATGACGACCAGGCGGCTCTTCAGCGCGCCGGCGTTGTTCATCGCCTCATAGGCCATGCCGGCGCTCATGGCGCCGTCGCCGATCACGGCGACGACTCGGAAGTCCTCACCCTTCAGGTCGCGCGCCACGGCCATGCCGAGGCCGGCCGAGATCGAGGTCGAGCTGTGCGCCGCGCCGAACGGGTCGTACGCGCTCTCCGACCGCTTGGTGAAGCCGGACAGGCCGCCGCCCTGGCGCAGGGTGCGGATGCGGTCGCGCCGCCCGGTCAGGATCTTGTGCGGGTAGGCCTGGTGGCCGACATCCCAGATCAGCTTGTCGCGCGGGGTGTCGAACACCCGGTGGAGGGCGACGGTGAGCTCGACCACGCCGAGGCCGGCGCCGAGATGCCCGCCCGTGGTCGAGACCGCGTCTATGGTCTCGGCCCTGAGCTCATCGGCGACCTGCTTCACGTCGGAAGCCGGCAGGAGTCGGAGGTCTTCTGGGGTGTGGATGGCGTCGAGCAGCGGCGTGACTGGCTTCATTCAGCTTCGCTTTCGGCAGGCTTGGTCCAGCGGTTCGGGCGGCATCGGCATCGGTCTCTCTCGCACCGTGACGGCAGACATTCGGCCGAAGCACCCCATCATTTTCCTGCCCGGTAACCTTTCCAGCACTATAGGGGAGCGATGGCGCGATCAAGAAAATCCGGTGACGGGGGCATGGCCGGATGCCGATTTGCCACACCCTGAGGTGGTCGCGCCACGGGCCAGCCACGGCCGGGCAGCGGAGCGGGCCGGGATGCGGCGCGAGCCGTCATTGACAAGGCCTCGAAGCCCCCTTAAGAACCCCGGACCGAGCGGCGCTGCCGTTCGACGGAGGGGTGGCCGAGCGGCTGAAGGCAACGGTTTGCTAAACCGTCCACGGGAGAAATTCCGTGCCCGGGTTCGAATCCCGGTCCCTCCGCCACCCTACGCCCAGCGGCTTCGGGTGGCAGGCCATTCAGCGCCAGAACGGCTTCGACAGCTCGGCCAGCGCGTCGCCGCGGGTCCAGCCGAGATCCTTCAGATCCGGCTCCGACAGGCCGGCCAGGGCGCGGCGCTGGCGGATTCGTTCCAGCGCATCCTCCAAGGCCAGCATCAGGCGCCATGCCCATGACCCGGCCGGCCCGGGCCGCATGGTCCCGGGCGCGTTGTTGTCATTGGCGCTCCGCCCGGCCAGTTCGCCCCAGGCGCCGGGCGCGGTCGAACCGATGCTCCTCATCGCCGGTCCCGCAGAAAGACCCGCCCTATCTCGAATGGCGGGAGGGGAATGATAGAGCCCGGGGACCCAGCCCGGCCAGCGTGTCGCGCGGCGGCCGCCTCCCCGCTGGACAGCGGCGGCGGGACTCGTTAGGGAATGGGCCGGCGCCGGATTAGCTCAGTCGGTAGAGCAGCGGTTTTGTAAACCGAAGGTCGCGGGTTCGACCCCTGCATCCGGCACCATATTTTTTGGGCTTCCGCGGGTTGCAGCGGCGCTCTTTACGCTTTTCGCTGCGTCCCCATTTCTAGTGTAGGCTGCCCGGCAGCCATCGACACTCCGGCCGACAGATGACCGACAAGCCCGACAACATCGTTCTGGATCTGCTCCGTGCGATCCGCGGCGACATCGCCGAGGTCAAAACGGACCTCGTCGAACTGAAGGAGCGCGTCGGCAATCTGGAAAGCCAGTATGCCAGCGTGTCTCGGCGGCTTGACCGGATGGCCGGCGACATCGAGCGGATCAAAAAGCGCCTCGATCTGGTCGAGGCGTAGGGCAGCCGCCTCACCCGCCCGCGCAGGCGCCTTGCGCCTTGCGCCAAGCGTGACAGATCGGGATCGGCCGCCTATCCTCCCATCGTGTTTCTGAATGCTTCCGGGAACTTCCGAATATTTCCTGGGACATCGGATTTCCGGGGGAAGTTTAATGCAGAATTCGACCATCCGCCGCGCCTGCTTCGTCTGCGGCTCGACCGAGGGCGAGACGGTGTTCGAGACGGCGATGGATGTCTGCGGCCTCGGCCGCGTCACCTACGCCCTGCGCTGCTGCTCCCAGTGCGGCCTGACGCTGCAGGACCCCGCGGTCTCGCCCGAGACCATGCTGCGCCAGTACCAGACCTTCTCCAACTACACCGTCTTCGGCGGCGGCGAGCCGCCGCTGATCGACACCGCCCGGCGGATGATCGCCATGGTCCAGGCCGACGGCGTGCGGCCCGGCCGGATGTATGATGTCGGCTCCTCCAGCGGCTCGATGCTCTGGCACTTCCGCAAGCTGGGTTGGACCGTGGCCGGCTGCGACCTGTCGCCCAGGGCGGTCGAGCAGGCGCGCGAGCGCAACCGCATCGAGGTCGACCTGGGCGGCGACGAGGAGGCGCTGCCGCATCGCGCCGGCGAGGACCTGATCACCTTCTCGCATGTGCTGGAACACATCTACGACCCGGCGGCGACGCTGCGCCGCGTGCATGCGGCCCTGGCCGAGGGCGGGCTGCTGCTGCTCGAGGTGCCGTGCCTGGCCGCGCCGGAGGTCAACCCGCCCGGCCTGTTCATGATGGAGCACGTCAACTACTTCGACGAGACCTCGCTCGACAACCTGCTGGCCCGCACCGGCTTCGGCATCCTGCAGGCGCCGGTCACGGTCGAGCACTACCCCTATCCGGTGATCACCGTCCTGGCCCGCAAGCAGGCGCCGCAGCCCGACCGGCCGCTGGTCGGCGGCTTCGCCAAGAACCGCGCCTTCTGCCGGGCCTATGGCGATGTCGAGGCGCGGCGCTGGGGCGCGGTCGAGGAGCGGCTGCAGGCCGGCCTCCGGCCGGGCGAGGAGATCTATGTCTGGGGCGCCGGGCTGCACACCTCGACCATGCTGGAGCGGACGTCGCTGGAGAGCCCTGCCCGGATCCTGGCGATCCCCGACCGCGACACCCAGAAGCACGGCCACACCGTCGGCCGCCACGCCGTGATCGCGCCCGACGACGTGCTGCGCGGCGGCCGCAAGGTGGTGATCTCCAGCTTTCCGTCCGAGCGCCAGATCGGCGAGGGGCTGCTGCAGGCGGGCGTGCCGCGGGACATGATCGTCTCGCCGCACGGGCAGTTCGCCCCATCGGCTCCTCAAGCCGGCCGCGGCGGCGGAGCGCGGCGCAGGCGGACCACGGCGGCGTCGAGCGCCGACAGGAAGGTGGACTTGTCCTTGGCCACCATCGGCTTGTTGCCGCCGCCGACCGTGCCCATGGCGCGCAGATCGGCCATCAGCGCCCGGCTGGCCAGGGCCATGCCGATCGATTCCTTGGTGAAGGGCCGGCCGGTGTTGCCGATCACGGTCGCCCCCGCCTTCAGGCAGCGGTCGGCCAGCTGGATGTCGGCGGTGACCACGATGTCGGACGGCCCGCAGCGCTCGGCGATCCAGTCGTCGGCGGCGTCGAAGCCGTCGCTGACGATCACCAGCCGGATGCGCGGGTCGCGCGGCACCAGCACCCCGCCATTGGTGACGACGAAGACCTCCACCCCGTAGCGCTCGGCGACGCGGTAGATCTCGGCCTTCACCGGGCAGGCATCGGCGTCGACGAGGATGCGGATCGGATCGGCCACAGGCTTCGGCACGGTTGCGGTCGGGACCGGAACCATAGCGGCGGCGGCGCCGTTGGTCCAAGCGCCGTTCCCCGCGCAGGAGTCGCTTTTCCAGAATGGCCGACACCGCAGCCCCCGCCCCTTCCCCACCCGACGAGGCGCGGGCGAACGGGATGCGCTATGTCTCCGACACCGATCCCGGCATAAGCCGCCGCCGGTCCGGCACGGGCTTCGCCTACCGGATGCCGGACGGCAGCTCGGTGCGCGACCGGGACACGCTGGCCCGGATCCGCAAGCTCGCCATCCCCCCGGCCTACACCGATGTCTGGATCTGCCTGAACCCGCGCGGCCATCTGCAGGCCAGCGGGCGCGACCAGCGCGGCCGCAAGCAGTACCGCTACCATGCGCGCTGGAAGGAGGCGCGGGCGGAGACCAAGTACAACCGCATGCTCGCCTTCGGCCGCGCCCTGCCCCGCATCCGCAAGCGGGTCGACGCCGACCTGGCCGAGCGCGGCCTGACCCGGACCAAGGTGCTGGCCGCCATCGTGCGCCTGCTGGAAGCGACGCTGATCCGCATCGGCAACGACGAATACACCAAGGCCAACAAGAGCTTCGGCCTGACCACCCTGCGCAAGCGCCATGTCGATGTCGAAGGCGGCGCCGTGCGCTTCGAGTTCAAGGCCAAGAGCGGCCGGCTGCACCGCGCCGCCTTCCGCGACCGCCGCATCGCCCGCATCGTCCGGTCCTGTCAGGACCTGCCCGGCCATCGCCTGTTCCAATATGTCGACGACGCGGGCGAGCGCCATTCGGTCGGGTCGGACGACGTGAACGACTATCTGCGCGAGATCGCAGGCCAGGACTTCACCGCCAAGGATTTCCGCACCTGGGCCGGCACGCTGCTGGCCGCCCAGATCCTGGCCTCGGGCGCGGAGCCGGAGGCGCCGCCGACCAAGATTGCGGTGGTGCGCTGCATCGAGCAGGTGGCGGTGCAGCTGGGCAACACGCCGGCCGTGTGCCGGGCCTGCTATGTCCATCCGGGCGTGGTCGGCGCCTTCCTCGACGGCGACCTGGCGGCGACCCTGCGCTGGCCCCCGGGCGACGATCCCGACGGGCGCCGCGGCGAGGCCGCGCTGCTGCGCTTCCTGAAGCGGCTGGAGGTCGGGACCTCCGGCCGCGCATGACCCTTTCCTTACAAATCGTACAGGCCCGGGAAACGGCTTGACCGCTTCGCTCCGCGGCGCGATATCGCCCTTGTCGAGGCCAGTTCCCGACGCAATCAAGGATCCGCCGCTCCGATGAGCACGCCCAGTCGACCTAGCGCGACTTTGCCGGCGCCGACGCTGCGAGCCTGACCCTCCGGGTCCGGTTCACCTCGTCGCGCGGCCAGGCCGCGCCGGTGCGAGGTGAACCCATGAAGCACCAGTCTTTCGATCATCGTCCGTCCTATCGGCGCGCCACCCTGGAGGGTGACGACCGAAGGCAAGGCTGACGCCGGCACTCCGCCGGCGATTCCGCACCGCGCGTCCCGACGGATGCGCGGCGATTGCGACTGCCTGCCTTCCGGACGGACATCATGACCTTCCACTATCCCGCCCTCGCGGCGGAGCGTCCGCGCTATCTGCCCAATCTCTGGGACCTGGTGGCGTTCGCCCTCGTTTTCGGCGGCATCGTGCTGGTCGCCCATGGCGGCCGCGCCACGCTGGCGCCCCTGGCCGGCCTCCAACAGACGCCGATCTCGCTCGATCCCCTGGCGCTGCCCGACTATGCGCTGCGCACCACGCTGCGCATGCTGGCGGCGATCGTCGCCTCGCTGGTCTTCACCTTCGTCTACGCCACCGCCGCGGCCAAGAGCCGGCGGGCGGAGATGGTGCTGATCCCGCTGCTCGACATCCTGCAGTCGGTGCCGGTGCTGGGCTTCCTGTCCTTCACCGTGGTCGGCTTCATGGCCCTGTTCCCGGGCCAGGTGCTGGGCGTCGAATGCGCCGCGGTGTTCGCCATCTTCACCTCCCAGGCCTGGAACATGACCTTCAGCTTCTACCAGTCGCTGAAGACCGTGCCGCGCGACCTGGACGAGGCCAGCCGCAGCTTCCGCCTGTCGTCCTGGCAGCGCTTCTGGCGGCTGGAGGTGCCCTTCGCCATGCCCGGCCTGGTGTGGAACACCATGATGTCGATGTCGGGCGGCTGGTTCTTCGTGGTGGCGTCGGAGGCGATCTCGGTCGGCGACACCACCATCACCCTGCCCGGCGTCGGCTCCTACGTCGCCCGGGCGATCGACCAGCGCGACCTGGCCGCCGTCGGCTGGGCCGTGCTGGTGATGGGCGCGGTGATCCTGGCCTATGACCAGCTGCTGTTCCGGCCGCTGGTGGCCTGGGCCGAGAAGTTCCGGTTCGAGCAGTCGGCCGGCACCACCCGGCCGCGCTCCTGGCTGCTGACCCTGGTGCAGCGCACCCGGCTGTTCCAGCTGGCGCTGTCGCCGGTCGGCTTTTTGACTCGCACCGTGTCGCGCCGGCGCTTCGCCTTCATCCCGGCCGGGACGATCGACGACGGCGTGGTCGCCCGGATCTGGTCCAGCCGCTGGGCGGATCGGGGCTTCATCGCCCTGCTGCTGGCGGCGATCGCCTATGCGCTGTGGCAGATCGTCGGCTTCGTGGCCACCGAGCTGAGCTGGGGCGATGCCGGCGAGGCGCTGCTGCTGGGGTTCTACACCCTGATCCGCGTCGTGGTGCTGATCGCGCTGGCGACGGTGGTCTGGGTGCCGATCGGCGTCTGGGTCGGCCTGCGCCCCCGCGTCGCCGAGCGGGTGCAGCCGCTGGCCCAGTTCCTGGCCGCCTTCCCGGCCAACATCGCCTTCCCCTTCGCGGTGGTGGCGATCGTCCGGCTGGGCCTCGACCCAGACATCTGGCTGGCGCCGCTGATGGTGCTGGGCACCCAGTGGTACATCCTGTTCAACGTCATCGCCGGCGCCAGCGCCTTCCCGACCGATTTGAAGGAGGCGGCGGCCAGCTTCCGCATCGGCGGCTGGAGCTGGTGGCGCAAGGTGATCCTGCCCGGGATCTTCCCCTACTACGTCACCGGGGCGATCACCGCCAGCGGCGGGTCCTGGAACGCCAGCATCGTCGCCGAGGTGGCGAGCTGGGGCGACACCACCCTGACCGCGCACGGCCTCGGCGCCTACATCGCCCAGGCCACCAGTGCCGGGGACTATCCGCGCATCGTGCTCGGCATCGCCGTGATGTCGGTCTTCGTTTCGCTGTTCAACCGCCTGCTGTGGCGGCCGCTCTTCACCTTCGCCGCCCGCCGGCTGCGCCTCGACTGAGGGCCACGATCATGTACCAGACCATTGCCCACACCCCGGCCTCCAACCCCAACCCGGTGCTGATCGACATCGCCGGCGTCCGCCAGGCCTACCGCAAGGGCGACAGCGCCGATTTGCTGGTGCTGGACGACGTCTCGCTGACCATCCGCGAGGGCGAGATCGTCGGGCTGCTCGGCCGCTCCGGCTCCGGCAAGTCGTCGCTGCTGCGGATCATCGCCGGGCTGGTGCCGCCGACCGCCGGCGCCGTCACCTGGTGCGGCCGCCCGGTCGCCGGCCCGTCCGAGGGCCTGTCGATGGTGTTCCAGAGCTTCGCCCTGTTCCCCTGGCTGACCGTGCTGCAGAACGTCGAGATCGGGCTGGAGGCCCAGGGCATCCCGGCGGCGGAGCGGCGGCGGCGGGCGCTGGAGGCGATCGACCTGATCGGCCTGGACGGCTTCGAGAGCGCCTATCCGAAGGAGCTGTCGGGCGGCATGCGCCAGCGCGTCGGCTTCGCCCGCGCCCTCGTCGTGCATCCCCGGCTGATGCTGATGGACGAGCCGTTCTCGGCGCTGGATGTCCTGACGGCGGAGACGCTGCGCACCGACCTGATCGACCTGTGGATGGAAGGCCGGCTGCCGATCAAGTCGATCCTGATGGTGACGCACAACATCGAGGAGGCGATCCTGATGTGCGACCGCGTCCTGATCTTCTCCTCCAACCCCGGCCGGGTGGCGGCAGAGATCAGGATCGACCTGCCGCATCCGCGCAACCGGCTGGACCCGGAGTTCCGGCGGATGGTCGACGACATCTACGCCCGCATGACCAACCGCAGCCCGGCGGAGAAGGCCGGGCCCAAGGCGGGCTTCCCCGGCACCGGCATCGGCATGGAGCTGCCGCATGTCTCGACCAACCTGATGTCGGGCCTGATGGAGGCGCTGGCCGCGGCGCCCTACAACGGCCGGGCCGACCTGCCGGATTTGGCGGCGACGCTGCAGATGGAGGCGGACGAGCTGTTCCCGATCGCCGAGACGCTGCAGCTGCTGCGCTTCGCCGAGCTGGCCGACGGCGACATCCACCTGACCGAGCACGGCCGGCTGTTCGCGGAGTCCGATGTCGACCACCGCAAGCGGCTGTTCGCGGCGCATCTGCTGGCGCATGTGCCGATCGCGGCGCTGATCCGGCGGGTGCTGGACGAGCGGCCGACCCACCGCGCCCCGCGGCTGCGCTTCAGCGAGGAGCTGGAGGATTTCATGTCCGAGGGCCGGGCGGAGGAAACCCTCCGCGCCGCAATCTCCTGGGGCCGCTACGCCGAGCTGTTCGCCTATGACGGCGAGAGCAGCCAGTTCAGCCTGGAGGACCCTGTCTGAGGGCCGGCGGCGGTCAGCGGCGGCGGAAGCTCCTGCCGCCGTACCGCCCGCCGCGGTCGAAGCTGTCCAGCCGCTGTTCGCCCAGGCCGCGCGCCCCGCGCTGGTCGTCGAGCCCGCGCAACTCGTTGTCGTTGCGCTGCACCGGCTGCCAGCCGCTGGAGTCGTGCTTCTGCCAGCCGTCATCGTTGTGCTGGTAGACGTTGCCGTCATGGCCGGCATAGACGTTGCCGTTGTTCCAGGCCACGCCGGAATCGGTGCGGGGATTGACCACGACCCCCTTGCTGTCGACCGAGCGGTCGCCGCTCTGGACATTGCCGGTGACGGTGGTCTCGGCGGCGCCGATCCGGCCGGTCTGCGCATTCACCCCGGCGACCTGGCGGCCGGCCTGGTAGTTGCCGGTGTCGATATTGCCGGTGATGCCGGCCCGGCCGGCGGCGGCGACACCGGTCGAGGGGTTGGCGAAGGAGCCCTGCCGTCCGGCCGCGTAGCCGCCGGTGTTCCAGTCGAACGCCCCGGCCCGGCCGGCCTGGCCGTGGGCGCCGGTGTAGGGGTTGAAGCCGGAGACGTGGCTGCCGCTCCAGCTCGTGTCGGTCCAGCCGTTCCAGCCGCTGGCATGGGTGACCGTGCCCTCGCCCCAGCGGCCGTAGACGTTGACCTGGTTGACGTCGACATGGCCCCAGTTGACGTAGTGGCCGTCATAACCCCAATACGGCCCCCAATAGGGCGACGCGGAGCCCCACAGCGCCCCGGCCGCGAAGCCGAAGGCGAAGCCCGTCGCCGTGCCCAGGCCGAAGCCGGCGCCGTAGCCATAGGTCGCCGGATAGCCGTACCAGACATCGCCCGCGACATAGGCCGGGTAGACGTAGCCGGTGCCGTAGACCACGGTGCCGGCGGGGCTGACGACGACGCCGAGATAGCCCGGCGTGTAGCCGACCACCACCTCCTCCGGCGTCGCCGAATAGATCCGGACATAGGTGACGTAGTGCAGCGGCGACGCGGCCGGGATGGTGTAGATCACCGCCGGCACCGCATCGGCGACGCGCCACGGGCCGGCCGGCACCAGGGCGACGAACCAGACGCCCTTCGACACGGCGTAATAGTGCTCCGCGTCGACCCGGATCACCGGCACCGGCGTGTTGGCGGCATAGGCCAGCGGCGTGCCCGCGATCGGCCGGAACTCCGGCACGTCGCCGGCATAGGACACCTTGAGGCTCGCCTTGCTGCGCGAGACCGTGGCGGTCTGCGGGATCGAGGCCGCGATCGCCGCCTCCTTCGCCTGCGGCGTGCCGGCGACCGAGACCAGCACATCGGCCTTCGGGTCGTCGGGCGAGATCTTGGCGAAATCGGCCGGCAGCGAGTCCGGCGGCACGAAGCTCCACGGCCCGTCCAGCCCGGCCGATTTGAACCAGCGGCCGGAGACCAGCAGGTAATAGGTGTTGCTGGACGGATCGACGAAGACGGCGTGGTCGGCATTGGTCATGGTCAGCAGGCCGACCCCGGCCACGGGCGCGATCTGCGGCGGCCCGCTGGTGACCACCAGCTCGGTCGGCTGGGTGACGACAAGGAGGGAGGGCGGAGCCGCCGGCGGCTTGCCGTCCTCCGGCAGCAGCGGGTCGGGCGCGGCGGATTGCGCGGCCGCCGTCGCCGCCGCCTGCAGCGCCGCCAGAGGCGCCGCCGTCACCACCCAGGTGCCGCCCAGCGCGGACGCCGCGTACCAGGACCCGGCGGCCTGGATGTGGAAGGTCTCGCCCTCCTGCAGGATCAGGGCGCGGGCGTTCACCACCCGCTGATAGCCGGCCGCCCCGTCCACCGGGCGCAGCACCGGATCGCCGTCGATCGACACCAGCACGGTCGGCGCGCTGGCGAAGACGATCCTCGGCGGGTCGTTCTGCACCGGCACGCCGGCCTGCCTGGCGATCTGCTGCTGCGCGGCGTAGCTGGTCTGCAGATGGTCGAGCGCGACGGTCATGCCGTCGGCCGGAAGCTGCGCCTGCAGTGCCTTCTGCAGCTCCGGCGCCTTGTCGGGTGCGGTCGGGACCTCGACCGCGTCGATGGTGATGTCGTGCAGCCGGACCAGGCCGGCGGTCTTGTCGATGTCGGTATCGGCGCTGAACCGGGCGACGCCGTAGACCGGCTGGCCGTCCTTGGCGCCGATGGCGATGGCGGCCCGGCCGGAGAGGCGGTCGCCGCTCCAATCCTCGATCTGCGGCTGGTAGATCTCGACCCGCTGGTCGCCCTGGTCGAAATCCCGCGGCCAGGACAGCTGGGTGGCGGCGTCCGGAACGGCGGCGTCCTGGGCCAAAGCCGGGACCGCGGCGAAGCCCAGGACCGCGGCGGTCACCGCCGTCATCAGCCAAAATCTTGGCATGGCGCTCCACCCCATTCGGTCGTTATGGCCCGGCCCGACGGGCGGGCAGGCTCAAATCGAACTCGGATACGGTTCGAGTGTGACCGAATGGGGTGGGCTCCGCATCCCCTTTTTGACCGTCAGCGCGGGAAGCGCAGCAGCGACTCCAGCCCCTTCTGCGCCCGCGCCAGCAGCCGGGCCCGGGCGTCGCCCTGCGGCGGGTCGCCCGCGGCGCCGCGCAGCACCGCCAGCAGGCGGTCGAGCACGACCTGCGCCTCGCCGTCATGCTGGTTGCAGGGGTCGAGGGTGACATAACCGTGCTCGACCTCGTGGTCGCGGACGATCACCGGCGGGTCGCCCGCGGCCAGCCGGTCGGCGACGTCCCAGGCGGCGAGGCCGGCCTTGGCCGGGTCGATCGTCACCTTGAGCCGGTCGAGCGGATTGTCGGTCGGGTCCGGCTCGATCACCGCGGTGACGCCGGGCAGCCCGGCCAGGCCCTCATGCCAGAGCTTGAGGTGGCTGTCCTCACGGGCCCGCGCCGCGGCGTGGTCGCGCTTCTCCCAGGCGTCGAGCGCGGCGATGGTGCCGACCACGCCCTCCTTGCCGACCTTCATGCCGCGGCCGATGCCCCGGTTCTGCAGGAAGGCGGCGCGCACCAGGTCCTCGCGGCCGGCGACGATCCCGGCGGTCGGGCCGCCGAGGAACTTGTGCGAGCTGTAGATCACCAGGTCCGCGCCGCGGGCCAGGAAGCCGATCAGGTCGTATTCCGAGGCGGCGTCGACGATCACCGGCACGCCCTTGGCGCGGCAGATCGCGGCGAACTCCTCGAGCGGGATCTGGCCATACTGCACGACATGGTGCGAGACGACATAGAGCGCCGCGGCCGTGCGCTCGGTGATGGCGCCGTCCAGCTGGTAGCCCGCGGCCGCGGTGGCGGTGCCGACCGGCACCACCCTGGCGCCGGCCAGCCGCACCGCCTGGTCGACCGGGGCGCCGTAGCTGACCATGTGGCCGACCTGCAGCAGCACCTCGGTCTTCGGCAGGCCCGTGGTGTCGGGCAACCGCTCGATCGCCAGCAGGTCGTCGCCGGTCATGGCGCCGGCCACGGCCAGGCTGATCCCGGCCGAGGCCGAGGCGGTGACGAAGCCGGCCTCGGTGGCGCAGGACCTGGCGATCCGGGCGCTGGCCTTGCGCTGCAGGTCGGTGATCTCGACGAATTGCGGCAGCACCTCGGCCACGGCCTGCACCGCCTCCGGCACCACGATCGAGGCGCCCAGCGAGGTCATGGTGCCGGAGACGTTGATCACCGGGCGCAGGCCCAGGCGGCGGCGGATATCCTCGTTCGACTTCATGGCCCTATCCTTCAGCGCGCGAATTCGACGATGGCTTCGATCTCGACGGTGATCTGGCTCGGCAGCGACCCCATGCCGACGGCGGAGCGGGCATGGCGCCCTATCTCCGGCCCGAACAGCTCGACGAACAGGTCGGAGCAGCCGTTGATCACCGCGGGATGATGCTCGAACTCCGGCACGGCGTTGACCATGCCGAGCAGCTTGACGATGCCGGTGACGCGGTTGAGGTCGCCCAGCGCCTCCTGCATCACAGCGATCAGGTTGATCCCGGTCAGCCGCGCATGGCGGTAGGCGATCTCGCGGTCGATCGTGGCGCCGACCTTGCCGCGATGCATGAAGCCGTCGGCCTCGGTCGGGCCCTGGCCGGACAGGAACAGGAGCTGGCCGGAGATCCGGTGGGTCTCGAAATTCGCGACCGGCGGCGGCGCCTTGGGCAGCGTGATGCCGAGCGCGGCAAGGCGGTCGTAGACGTTGGGCATGGTCAGTCCGTGGTCGTTTGATCGTTCAGTTCGGCGTCGCGGATGCAGGCGACGAAGCGCCCGGGCTCGCGCTCGGCCAGCGGCGGCACCGCCTGGGCGCAGGCCTCGATCGCCATCGGGCAGCGGGTGCGGAACACGCAGCCGGAGGGCGGCGCGATCGGGCTGGGGATGTCGCCCTTCAGGATGATGCGGTCGCGCTTCGCCCGCGGGTCCGGCACCGGCGCGGCCGACAGCAGCGCCTTGGTGTAGGGGTGGCGCGGCCGGTCATAGACCAGGCGGGTCGGCCCCTTCTCCATGATCCGGCCGAGATACATCACCACGATCTCGTCGCAGAGATAGTCGACCACGGCGAGGTCGTGGGCGACGAACAGCAGGGTCAGGCCGAGGTCGCGCTGGATGTCCTGGATCAGGTTCAGCACCTGGGCCTGGACCGAGACGTCGAGGGCCGAGACCGGCTCGTCCGCCACGATGAAGTCGGGCTCCACCGCCAGCGCCCGGGCGATGCCGATGCGCTGGCGCTGGCCGCCGGAGAATTCATGCGGGAAGCGGCGCTGGTGGTCGGCGTTGAGGCCGACGCGTTCCAGCAGCTCGCCGATCCGCTGGCTGCGGCGGCCCTTGGCCAGGCCATGGGTGTCCAGCGCCTCGCCCAGGATCTCGGCCACGCTCATCCGCGGGTTGAGGCTGGCATAGGGGTCCTGGAACACGATCTGCATGCGCCGGCGCCAGGCGCGGAACGCACGCTCCGGCAAGGCGGTGATGTCGGTGCCGTCGAACATCACCCGGCCGCCGGTCGGCTCGATCAGCCGCAGGATGGCGCGGCCGGTCGTGGTCTTGCCGGAGCCGGATTCGCCGACCAGGCCGACGATGCTGCCGCGCCGGATCGACAGGCTGACGTTTTCCACGGCGCGGACGACGCGGCCGCCGCCGATCGGGAAATGCACCGACAGGTTCTGCACGTCGAGCAGCGGCGCGGCGGGATCGGTTTCGGTGCGGAGGGCGGCGGCGGTCACAGCTGGTCGGTCCTCCGGCAGCGGGAGCGGTGGCCGGCCTGCACCGCGTCGAGGCCGGGCACTGCCGTCTCGCAGGCGGTCTCGGTCAGCGGGCAGCGCGGCGCGAAGGCACAGCCGGGCGGCAGGGCCATGATGCTGGGCACCGTGCCGGGGATCGGCTGCAGCCTGGCGTCGTCGTGCCGGCCGCCGGTGCGGGCGTTCGGGATGCAGGACAGCAGGCCGCTGGTGTAGGGGTGGCGCGGCCGGTCGAACAGGTCGAGCACCGGCGCCTCCTCGACCACCCGTCCGGCATACATCACGGCGACGCGCTGCGCGATCTCGGCCACCACGCCCATATTGTGGGTGACGAACAGGATCGACATGCCGATCTCCGCCTGCAGCCGGCGCAGCAGGTCCAGGATCTGGGCCTGGATGGTGACGTCCAGCGCGGTGGTCGGCTCGTCCGCGATCAGCATCGACGGGTTGCAGGACAGGGCCAGCGCGATCATCACCCGCTGGCGCATGCCGCCCGACATCTGGTGGGGGTAGTCGTTCAGCCGCGACGCCGCCGCCGGGATCTCGACCAGATCCAGCATCTCCCGGGCGCGGGCCATCGCCTTCCCGCGGCCGGTGCCCTCATGCAGCTGCACCGCCTCGGCGATCTGGTCGCCGACGGTGAACAGCGGGTTCAGGCTGGTCATCGGCTCCTGGAAGATCATCGCGATCTCGGCGCCGCGCAGGCGGCGGAGCAGCGCCTGGGAGGCGTGGGCCAAGTCATGCGTCGTGCCCTTGCGGTCGCGGAAGCGGATGGCGCCGCTCTCGATCCGCCCGGCCGGCTTCGGCAGCAGGCCCATGATCGACAGGCTGGTGACCGACTTGCCGGAGCCGGATTCGCCGACGATCGCCAGCGTCTCGCCGCGCGCCAGGTCGAAGGACACGCCGTCGACCGATTTGGCGACGCCGTCCCGGCTGTGGAACCAGGTCCGCAGATCCTCGACCGCGAGGACGATGTCGCGGCTGCTGGCGCTCATCCGTGGATCGCCGGATCGAACAGGCGCGCGGCCTTGACCGATCTGGTGCCGAGGATGGCGTGGCGCGGCGTGAACAGCTTGTCGAGCGTGGCGCTGTCGCCGGAGGAATCCGGCAGCGTCACCGACGCATCCTCCAGCCCAAAGACGGTGAAATCCGCCTCCGCCCCGACCCGCAGGTTGCCCTCCGCCGGCAGCCCGACCACCGAGCGCGGGCGGGTGCTGGCGGCGGCCACCACCTCGGCGAAGGGCATGCCGACGGCCAGCAGCTTCGACATGGTGGTCGCCATGTCCCAGACCGGGCCTTCGATCGACCGCAGATGCAGGTCGGTGGAGATCGAGAAGGGATGCAGGCCGCGCTCGATCCCGGCCCGCGCCACCTTGAAGGAGAAGGAGGCGCCGCCATGCCCGACATCCAGCCGCACCCCGGCCGCCGCCACCTGCTTGGCGATGCCGAACAGCTCCTCGTCCTCGAGGATGTTGCCGCCCGGCTTGCCGTGGAAGCAGTGGGTCAGGACATCGCCGGGGGTCAGCACCTCCAGCACCTCCTCCAGCAGCGGCGGCGGCTCGCCGACATGGACCATCAGCGGCAGCTTGGCGATCTTCGCCACCTTCTTGGCGATCTTCACCGGGGTGATGCCCCAGGCGCCGGTCACCGTGCTGCAGGCCCGGCATTTGATGCCGCGGATGATGTCGCGGTTCATCTCTATCACTGCGAGCGTGCGGGTGATGTCGATCGAGCGCTGGTCGATCAGCTCGCTGACCCGGTTGCAGGCGACGAGGCCGATCGAGCCGATGTTGAGGAAGGCGACCACCCGTTCCGCCGCCGGCTCGGCGATGAACTCGCGGAAGCCGACGAAGTTGCCCTCGCCGGCCGATCCGGCGTCGACGATGGTGGTGACGCCATGCGCAAGCCCGCCCTGGGACGGGCGGATCGAGATGTCGGTGCCGCCGTGATAGACATGGGCGTGCAGGTCGGCCCAGCCGGGCGACACCCAGCCGTCCCGGGCGTCGACGATCTCGGCGTCGGCGGGGGCGTCGATCCCCTGCCCCACCGCAGTCACGCGGCCGTCGGCGACCAGGATGTCGATCGGGGTGTCACCGGGGTGATCGGGGAAGCCGACCGGACGGGCGGCGCGGATCAGGACAGGCATCACAGTTCCTTGCGCAGGCGGGGGTCGAGGATGTCGCGCAGGCCGTCGCCGACCATCTGCAGCGACACCACCGACAGCACGATGGCGAGGCCCGGGAAGACCATCATCCAGTCGGCCGAGCCCATGTATTGCTGGCCGGCATTGATCATGGTCCCCCAGGTCGGGATTTCGGGCGAGACGCCGACGCCGAGGAAGGACAGCCCGGCCTCGGCCAGGATGGCGTAGGCAAAGATGAAGGTGCCCTGCACCAGGATCGGCGACCATAGGTTGCGCAGGACATGGGCGGTGACGATGCGCCAGGTGGAGACGCCGAGCGCCCGCGCCGCCTCGACGAAGGGCAGCTCGCGGAGCACCAGGGTCGAGGCGCGGACGATGCGGGCCAGGCGCGGCGTGTAGACGATGCCGAGCGCCAGGATGACGTTGACCAGCGACGGCCCCAGCGCCGCGACCAGCGAGATCGCCAGCAGGATGTCCGGGAAGGCCATCATGGCGTCGATCACCCGGGCCACCACCTTGTCGGCCGGCCGGAAGAAGCCGGCGACGAGGCCGAGCACGATGCCCAGCACCGAGGACAGGATCACCACCGCGAAGCCGACGAACAGCGACAGCCGGCCGCCATAGACGGCGCGGGTGAAGACGTCGCGGCCGAACTCGTCGGTGCCGAACCAATGCGCGCCGCTGGGCGGCTTCAGCCGGTTCACGATCGACAGCTTCTGCGGCGCGTAGCCGGTGATGTATGGCGCCAGGGCCGCGGCCAGGACCAGCACGACCAGGATGATCAGGCCGATCAGCGCGGTCTTGCGGCGGACCAGCAGGCGGGCGAGCTTCAACCGCTCGCCGGCGCCATTATTGTTTAAACGGGGCATGGAGGCGGTGGCGGCCATCAGGTGCGCACCCTGGGGTCGACGAAGAGGTAGAGCAGGTCGATGACGAGATTGATCAGGACGTAGAGCGCCGCGATCACCAGCAGCGCCCCCTGGATCACCGGGTAGTCGCGCCGCAGCACGCCGTTGACCACGAGATTGCCGACCCCCGGCAGGCCGAACACGGTCTCGGTCACGACCGCGCCGGAGACCAGCAGCGCCGTGGTCAGGCCGATCACGGTCAGGATCGGGATCAGCGCGTTCTTCAGTGCGTGCTTCAGCACCACGCGCCACTCCGGCAGGCCCTTGGCGCGGGCGGTGCGGACATAGTCGTCGTTCAGCACGTCGAGCATGCTGGCCCGGGTAAAGCGGGTGATCAGGGCGGAGTTGACGAGGCCCAACACGATCGCCGGCAGCACCAGGTGAGTCATGCGGTCGAGGAAGCTGGCGCCCGGCCCGCCATAGCCGGCGACCGGAAACCAGCCGAGCTTGACCGAGAAGATCTGCATCAGGATCAGGCCGAGCCAGAAGCTGGGGATGCTGGCGGTGAGCATCGACACGGTCAGCACCGACTGATCGAGCAGCGATCCGCGCCAGACGGCGGAGGCGATGCCGACCGGCAGCGCGATGGCCACCGCGATCAGCATCGACAGCAGGGTCAGCATCAGGGTCGGCTCGGCCCGGTCGCCGATCGCGCTCAGCACCGGCTGGTTCAGGAAGATCGACTGGCCGAGATCGCCGACCGCGATCTGGCCGAGCCAGCCGACATATTGCACCGGCAGCGGCTGGTCGAGGCCGAGCTTGGCCCGCAGCTCGACGATGTCCGACGGCTGGGCATCGGGGCCGAGCATCACCGCGGCGGGGTCGCCCGGCGTCACCCGGATGATGATAAAGACGACCGTCGCCACGATGAACATCACCGCGACCATGCCGATCAGGCGATTGACGATGTAGGAGAGCATGGGCGGCCCGGTCAGTATCGGGATAGGGGGAAGCCTCGCGGCTCCCCCCTCCCACACCACCGGACATACGGGTCCGTATCCGGCGGTTCGGGGGATTAAGCGGTGAGCGGGTCGGCGACGGAGGCGAGGCCGAGGGCCTGA
>NZ_JBQJIK010000069.1:0-45562 GCF_052078665.1 Inquilinus sp. CA228
GGCTGCGGGTGATCATGGCGTTGGGCGCCGCGATCGAGGCCGAGAGCCAGGACGAAGAGGAAAACGACCGCCGCTTCTGCGAGATGGCCGTGCAGATGGACGGGCCGGAGGAGATGGAGATCGCCGAGAGCTGTCCGGCGGTGGAGGCCGTGGCCCGGCTATGCCCGAGATTCGGCCTGCCGCCGGAGCAGGCGGAGCGCTGGGTCGCGGAGTCGGACGAGTTCCTGGCTAGGCGGGACCTGCCGCCGGTGGACCCGCCCGCGCCGCCGGACACGGGGTGACGCCGTAGCAAGGTTGGGTTCGCTGCCGCGAACCCAACGAAGCCCGCTTGCACAGCCTTCCACACTCCCCCTCCCCTTGCGGGAGGGGGTTGGGGGAGGGGTCTGCGCGCGTCCGCGCGCGTGGTCCGGCCCACTCCCGAAGCCGGCTGAACTCTGGATGACGATCGCCGGCTCCAGCCGCGCCAAACCCCTCCCCCTGGCCCCCTCCCGCAAGGGGAGGGGGAGGACAAAAAGCGTCGCCCGAAGGAGCGGAGGCGCCGATGCGCCCCTCACTCCACCGCCAGCCCCGCAAAGGGGTCGCGCCAGGCGTCGATCCGGTTCAGCCGGTCGTGCCAGCGCATGATGTTGGGGTACTGGGTGACCGGGATGGCGGCGGCCTCGGCGAAGGGCAGGCCGGTCGCCACCCGGAAATCGGCATAGGTCAGACGGTCGCCGACCAGCCAGGTGCGGCCGGCCAGGATGGTGTCGAGGATCGGGCCGCAGACCGCTAGGTCCTCGGCCGCGTTGTCCAGGGCCGTCTGGTTGGCCGGCCGGGACATGAACCGGGGCCGGATCAGGTTCTCGAAATAGAACACGTCCGCGGCCCGGGTGAAGTGGTGGGTGCCCCAGCTGACCCAGCGCAGCATCTCGACCATGCGCTCATCGGTCGGCCAGAACTCGCCCCCGGCCAGGGTCGACAGGCGATAGGCGATCGCATCCGTCTCCCACAGCGGGGCGCGGCCCTCCTCGGTCAGGATCGGCACCCGGGTGTTCGGGTTCAGCGGCCGGAACTGCTCGCGATAGCGCGGGTCCATCGGGCTGGCGCGGACGAACTCGACCGGCGAGCCGAGATGCTTCGCCACCGCCACGGCGACGCGCGGGTTGAGGTTCGGGGAATAATAGAGCTTCACGGCGCTGCCTCCTGAGCGGGTCGCGAGTCGATCACCTCGCAGCCATAGTCGCGCGGGAGAGGGCGGAATCGACAGCCGCTGAAGGCTTTTTCGAGTGCCGGTTTCTGCCTTTTCATCCTCCCCCTCCCCCCGCGGGAGGGGGTAGGGGGAGGGGGCTGTCGATCGAAGAGAGCCGGCGGCAACTATCCAGACCGATTTACGTCTCTGGAGACGTTTGACATCGGCCCTGGCGGGACCAAACCCCTCCCCCTGGCCCCCTCCCGCAAGGGGAGGGGAGAGCAAAAAATTCATCGTCTGAAGAGAGTGGGACGCTGGACAACGGACCCGCCGTTACTCCTGCCGGACCGGCTCCACAGGCCCCCGCATGCGGCGGTAGACGAAATCCGGCGGCGCCTCGCTGTGCGCGGCGGTTTCGGCCAGGCCCAGCATGGCGTCGTGGAACGGCGACAGCACGCAGGCCGGGTCGGTGGCGTCGGCCCGGCCGGTCAGGGCCAGGGCCTGGCAGCGGCAGCCGCCCCAGTCGACCTCGCGCTGGTCGCAGCTGCGGCACGGCTCCGGCATCCAGGCGGTGCCGCGGAAGCGCTGGAACGCGTCCGACGCCGCCCAGATCCGGGCCAGCGGCTTGTCGCGCACCGATTCGAAGCCGAGGCCGGGGATGGTCTCGGCCGCATGGCAGGGCAGCACGCGGCCAGCGGGCGTGATGTTCAGGAAGCGCCGGCCCCAGCCGCCCATGCAGGCCTTGGGCCGGCGGGCGTAGTAGTCCGGCACGACATAATCGATCACCAGGGCGCCGCGCAGCCGCTGCCGCGCCGCCTCGACCACGGCGCTGGCGGCATCGAGCTGCTCGCGGCTCGGCATCAGCGCGTCGCGGTTGTGCAGGGCCCAGCCGTAATACTGGACATGCGCGACCTCGATCCGGGCGGCGCCGAGGTCGACCGCCAACTCGATCATCTCGCCCAGCCGGTCGAGATTCTGCCGGTGCACCACGGCGTTCAGGGTCAGCGGCAGGCCCTCCTCCCGCACCCAGCCGGCGAAGGCCAGCTTCTTCGGCTGCGCCCCGAGGTAGTGGCCGATGCGCTCGGCCGACTGCACATCGGTGTCCTGGATGCTCAGCTGGGCGTGGTCCAGCCCAGCCTCGACCAGGCCGTGGAAGCGGTCGCGGTCGATGGCGACGCCGGAGGTGATCAGGTTGCTGTACAGCCCGGCCTCGCGGGCGCCGCGGATCAGCTCGGCGAGGTCGCGCCGGACGGTCGGCTCGCCGCCGGAGAAATGGACCTGCAGGATGCCGAGATCCGCCGCCTCGCGGATCACCCGCAGCCACTCCTCGGTCGACAGCTCGTCGCGGGCCCGGTCCATCTCCAGCGGGTTGGAGCAGTAGGGGCATTGCAGCGGGCAGCGATGGGTCAGCTCCAGCAAAGCAGCAAGGGGTGGTTCGAGGCGGGGCGCGATCTGGTTCATGGCGCCAGGATCCGCTTGGCTGTCAGGTCGTCGATCAGCTGCACCACGTCGCCCTCGACCTCGCCGGGATCGGCCTCGAAGCTGCGGGCCAGGTCGGCGACGATCTCGGCGATCGTGGCGGTGCCGTCGCAGCGCCGGACGATCTCATGCGCGGTCTCGTCCAGCAGGATCACCCGTTCCGGCGCCAGCACCACCCAGCTCTGCCGCGCCTCGTCCCAGCGCATCCGCGACCCGGGCGCGAGCCGCGGGCGCGAGGGCGCGGAGTCGGGGGCTGCGCTCACCGCCGCCCCTCGGGCACGAAGGCGCCGGGCGGGATGTTGCCGGGCTCGACATAGGCGTGGTGCAGCGCGTCCAGCTGGGCCCACAGCACGTCGCATTTGAACAGCAGGGCGTTCATCACGTCCTGCTGCTGGTCCGGCCGCCGCGCCTCGCGCTTGACGTAGTCGAGGGCGAAATCGGCGTCGCGCGGCGCCTGCGACAGGCGCTTGTCGAAATAGGCCAGGGCCTCGCGCGACACGAAGTCGTAATTCGCCAGCATGCCGGCGACCCGGTTGCCGATGATGCCCGGCGCGAACAGCTCGGTCAGCGACGAGGCGACGGCCTCCAGCAGGGTGCGGTCGCGCACGAAGCGGACATAGGCGTCGACCGCGAAGCGGGTGGCCGGCAGGATGCCGCGGCCGTCGATCACCGCGGCCCGGTCCAGGCCCAGCGCGTCGGTCAGATGCAGCCAGCGGGCGATGCCGCCTTCGCCGTCCCGCTCGCCGTCATGGTCGACCACCCGCTGCCGCCAGGCGCGGCGCAGCGCCGGGTCCTCGGCCCGCGACATCAGGGCCGAATCCTTCAGCGGGATGCGGCTCTGGTAGTAGTAGCGGTTCAGCGCCCAGGCCTGCACCTGGCCGCGGTCCAGCCGGCCGCCATGCAGCAGGGCGTGGAAGGGGTGGCGGTCATGGTAGCGCTCGCGCCCGATCGCGCGCAGCGCCGCTTCGAGCTGGTCGGGGGTCATCAGGTCAGCCATCGGCTCGTCGTCCTCACAGCGCGATCTCCATGCCGTCCTCCGCCACCTCCCAGCCGGATTCGGCCAGGGCGGCGCGTTCGGGCGAGTCCTCGTCGAGGACCGGGTTGGTGGTGTTGACATGGATCAGGATCCGGCGCCGGGCGCCGAGATCGGCGAAGGCGGCGATGGTGCCGTCCGGCCCGTCGATGCTCATATGGCCCATGCGCCGGCCGGTCTTGCTGCCGACGCCGGTGGTGATCAGCTCGTCGTCGCGCCACAGCGTGCCGTCGAAGAACACCAGCGGCGACCCCTGCAGCCGGGCCCGCAGCGCCGGCGTCATCGCGGCGCAACCGGGGATGTAGTGGAAGCGCACCCCGTTGCCGGAAATCTCCAGCCCCAGCGTCTCGTCCGGCGCGCCGGACAGGTCGCCGCCGGCCTGGCCCTCCAGGTACAGCGGCACCTTGCCGGGCACCGGAAAGGCGGTGACGGTCAGGCCCAGGCCCCCGCCATGGCCGGCGATCGGAAACGGCCCGTTCGGCACCACCGCGTGGCGGTCGACGCAGCGGGCGCTCAGCGCGTCGAAGATCGGGTTGGCGGCCAGCGCGGCCAGCACCGGCGGCGCCGCCCACAGGGCGAAGGGCTGGGATTCGCGCATCGACAGCAGCCCGGCGACATGGTCGATCTCGCCGCTGGTCAGCAGCACCGCCGCGATCGGCGAATGCCGCAGCCCGTCCTGCGGCCACAGCGCCGGGTTGGCCGCTACCTGCTGCCGGAAGTCCGGCGAGGCGTTCAGCAACAACCAGCGCTCGCCGTCCGCATTGACGGCGAGGGAGGCCTGGGTGCGCGGCTTGGCGCTCAACGTCTTTGTCCGCACCCCCCGGCTGGTGGGCGCGTTGCAGTTCCATTGCGGAAAACCTCCGCCGGCGGCGGAACCGAGGACGACGATGCGCATGGTCTCAGCCCCGCTTTCCGCAGCCTCGCCGGATCCGCCGCTTGGCGGAGGGTGTCCGTTACACGGTCGCGCAGGCGTAGGCGTTGATCTCGCAGCCCACGGAGATTTCGCGAATCTTCGGTGTCTTCCAACGCTTCATGAGGCTTCTCCGGTCAAGGTGAGCTCTCTTGGGGTGACGCCACGACCCGGTGATTGGTTCCGGACCGGGACATCGAGAGCATGATGCGCCTTCCACGCGTCAGGGGAATACTACTTTAGAGCCATTCCAGGCGTTTCTTGTCGCAGCGGCCGCTCACGCCGCCGCCGGGCGAGCGCTCATCGTCAGCAGATCATAGCGCGCCACCGTCTCGTCGGCCTGGTTGAACACCTCGACGTCCCAGCGCACCTCGCCGTATTCCGGCATGCGGGCGGCGGTCTTGCGCTTGACCGTCAGCCGCACCCGGATCGAATCCCCGGGCGACACCGGCTTCAGGAAGCGCAGGTTGTCGAGGCCGTAATTGGCCAGCAGCGGCCCGGGCGCCGGGTCGACGAACAGGCCGGCGGCGAAGGACAGGATCAGATAGCCATGCGCCACCCGGCCGGGGAAGAACGGGTTCGCCTTGGCCGCCGCCTCGTCCATATGGGCATAGAAGGCGTCGCCGGTGAATTCGGCGAAATGCTCGATATCCGCCAGCGTGATGGTGCGCGCGGCGGTCTCCACCGTCTCGCCGACCGCCAGCTCCTCGTAGTTGCGGCGGAACGGGTGGATGGCCGGCACCGGCGCCGGGGCGCCCTGCAGCCAGGTGCGGGTCAGGGCCGACAGGCGGGCGGGCGATCCCTGCAGGGCGGTGCGCTGCAGGTAGTGATGTACGCCGCGGATGCCGCCCAGCTCCTCGCCGCCGCCGGCGCGGCCGGGGCCGCCATGCACCAGCCCGGGCAAAGGCGAGCCATGGCCGGTCGACTCCCCGGCGCAGTCGCGGTCGACCACCAGGATGCGGCCGTGGAACGGCGCCAGGCCGAAGACCAGCGCGTCGGCCACCGCATCGTCATGGGTGAAGACCGAGGCCACCAGGCTGCCCTCGCCGCGGCGCACCAGCTCGACAGCCTGGTCCAAATCGTCATAGGCGATCACCGTCGCCACCGGCCCGAAGGCCTCGACACTGTGCACCTTGCGGGCCCGGGCCGGGTCGGTGCAGCGCAGCAGCACCGGCGCCAGGAAGGCGCCGCCGGGGGCGCCGTCATTGGCCGGGTCGCCGACCACCACCTCCGCCTCCGTCGACAGATCCGCGATGCGGGCGCGGACATCGTCGCGCTGGGCGATGCTGACCAGCGGGCCCATCCGCGTGGCCTCCTGCCGCGGGTCGCCGATGGCCAGGCCGGTCAGCTTCTGCGCCAGGGCGGCGATCACGTCGCGCTCCAGCGCGCGAGGCACCAGGATGCGGCGGATGGCGGTGCATTTCTGCCCGGCCTTCGCCGTCATCTCGCGCACCACCTCCTTGACGAACAGGTCGAATTCCGGCGTGCCCGGCGTCGCGTCCGGGCCCAGCACCGCGGCGTTCAGCGAATCCCGCTCGGCCACGAAGCGCACCGCGTTGCGCGAGATCGCCGGGTGGTTGCGCAGCTTCTCCGAGGTCTCGATCGAGCCGGTGAAGGCGACCAGGTCCTGGCCGGTCAGATGGTCCAGCAGGTCGCCGGTGCCGCCGGCCACGAATTGCAGGGCGCCCGCCGGCAGGATGCCGGACTCGGTGATCAGCTTGACCAGCGCCTCGGCGACATAGGCGGTGGCCGAGGCCGGCTTGGTGATCACCGGCACCCCGGCCAGGAGCGCCGGTGCCAGCTTCTCCAGCAGGCCCCAGCACGGGAAGTTGAAGGCGTTGATGTGGACGGCGACGCCGGTCAGCGGCGTCAGCACATGCACGCCGATGAAGCTGCCGCCCTTGGACAGCCGCTCGACCCCGTCCTCCAGCAGGAAGCGCTCGCTCGGCAGCTCGCGGCGCCCGCGCGAGGCGTAGGCGAAGATCGTGCCCAGGCCGCCATCGATGTCGATCAGGTTGTCGCGCCGGGTCGCCCCGGTGTCGGCGGCGAGGGCGTAAAGCGGCTCCTTGCGCTCCGACAGATACACGGCCAGCGCCTTCAGCAGGTCGGCGCGCTGGTGGAAGGTCCGCCGGCGCAGCGCCGGGCCGCCGACCTCGCGGGCATGGCGGACCATCGCCGCGAAGTCCAGGCCGCGGCTCGACAGCCGGGCCACCACCCGGCCGTCGATGGCGCTGGCGATGTCGGCCAGACCGTCGGTCGCGGCGACCCAGCGGTCCTCGGCGTAGCTCTGCAGGATGGCGGTCATGGTATCCTCCCGATGGCCGGGTCCGCGACCGCCGTGTTGGCGATTGACAGGCCAGGCTCCTCGTCTAATAATTAACCGATCGATCGTTCAATTCAAGAAGCTCGGCGCAGCCGGCCCGCCCAGAGGAGGATGCCCCCGTGGAGCCAACGGTTCTGGTCGATCGCCGCGACGGCTGGAGCGTCCTGACGCTCAACCGTCCGGACCGGCTGAATTCCTTCAACGAGGAGATGCACCGTACTTTGGCCGAGGCCCTGGCCGGGGTCGAGGGCGATGCGAGCTGCCGGGCGGTGCTGCTGACCGGGGCTGGGCGCGGCTTCTGCGCCGGCCAGGACCTCAACGACCGCGCCACCAGCGGCCAGGCGCCCGATCTCGGCGCCACGCTGGACGGGCTATACAACCCGCTGATCCGCCGCCTGCGGGCGCTGCCGAAGCCGGTGGTCTGCGCCGTCAACGGCGTCGCCGCCGGCGCCGGGGCCAACATCGCCCTGGCCTGCGATATCGTGCTGGCCGCCCGCTCGGCCAAGTTCATCCAGTCCTTCGCCAAGGTCGGCCTGGTGCCCGATTCAGGCGGCACCTATACGCTGCCGCGGCTGGTCGGCGCCGCCCGCGCCCGCGGCTTGGCGCTGCTGGCCGAGCCGCTGCCGGCGGACAAGGCCGAGGAATGGGGCCTGATCTGGAAGGCGGTGGACGACGCGGCGCTGCGCCAGGAGGCCGAGGCGCTGACCGCCCATCTCGCCACCCAGCCGACCCAGGGTCTGGCGCTGATCAAGCAGGCGCTCGACGCCTCGGCCGGCAACAGCCTGGACGCCCAGCTCGACCTCGAACGCGACCTGCAGCGCCGGGCCGGGCGCATGCCGGACTATGCCGAGGGCGTGCGCGCCTTCATCGAGAAGCGGCCGGCGAAGTTCACGGGGCAGGCGGAATGAAGGCGACCACGGGAGCGGAGGCCGAGGCGGTCGCCCAGGCCGCGGCCGAGACGATGTGGCGCGACGACGGCGCCAGCCGGGCACTGGGCATGGAGATCCTGGAGGTCGGGCCAGGCCGGGCGCGGCTGGCCATGACCATCCGGCCGGACATGACCAACGGCCACGGCACCGCCCATGGCGGCTTCATCTTCACCCTGGCGGATTCGGCCTTCGCCTTCGCCTGCAACTCCGGCGGCGAGCGCACGGTGGCGGCGCATTGCAGCATCACCTTCCTGCGGCCCGGCGCGCTCGGCGACCGGCTGGTGGCGACGGCGCGGGAGGTGTCGCGCTCCGGCCGCTCGGGCCTTTACGACGTCAGCGTCGCGGTCGGCGAGACGGTGATCGCCGAGTTCCGCGGCCATTCCCGCACGGTCGGCGGCTCGTTCATCGATCGGCCGGCGGAGGATTAGATGGCGCTGATCGAAGGGCTGGACGCGGCCGAGCGGGCCTCACGCGACGAGATCATGGCGCTGCAGCGCGAGCGCTTGGCCTGGTCGCTGCGCCACGCCTATGACAACGTCCCGCACCACCGGCGGGCCTTCGACGCCGCCGGGGTGCACCCCTCGGATTTCCGCGACCTGCCGGACCTGGCGAAGTTCCCCTTCACCACCAAGCAGGATTTGCGCGACACCTACCCCTTCGGCCTGTTCGCGGTGCCGCGCGAGCGCATCGCCCGCATCCACGGCTCCTCCGGCACCACCGGCAAGCCGATCGTGGTCGGGTACACCCAGGCCGATCTCGACATGTGGGCCTCGGTGATGGCGCGGTCGATCCGCGCCGCCGGAGGCCGGCCCGGCATGATGGTGCATGTCGCCTATGGCTACGGCCTGTTCACCGGCGGCCTCGGTGCCCATTACGGGGCGGAGCGGCTGGGCTGCACCGTGGTGCCGATGTCGGGCGGCATGACCGAGCGCCAGGTGCAGCTGATCACCGACTTCCGGCCCGACGTCATCATGGTGACGCCCAGCTACATGCTGGCGCTGCTGGACGGGTTCCGGGCCCAGGGCCTCGATCCGCGCGACAGCTCGCTGCGCTTCGGCATCTTCGGGGCGGAGCCCTGGACCAATGCGATGCGGCAGGAGATCGAGCAGGACTTCGCCCTCGACGCCACCGACATCTACGGCCTGTCCGAGGTGATCGGCCCCGGCGTCGCCCAGGAATGCGTCGAGACCAAGGACGGGCTGCACATCTGGGAGGACCATTTCCTGCCGGAGGTGATCGACCCCGTGACCGGCGCGGTGCTGCCGGACGGCGAGATCGGCGAGCTGGTCTTCACCTCCCTGACCAAGGAGGCGTTCCCGGTCATCCGCTACCGCACCCGTGACCTGACCCGCCTCTTGCCCGGCTCGGCTCGGCCCGGCATGCGGCGGATGGAGAAGGTGACCGGCCGGTCCGACGACATGATCATCCTGCGCGGCGTCAACGTCTTCCCGACCCAGATCGAGGAAGCGCTGCTGGCCTGCGACTGGTGCGGCGGCCATTTCGTCATCGAGCTCAGCCGACCCGGGCGGATGGACGAGATGACGGTGCTGGCCGAGGCGCGGCCGGAGGTCTGGGACGGCGCCGGCCTCGTGGTCCATGCCGAGCGGCTGACGGCGCGGATCAAGGACACGGTCGGGATCTCGGCCCGGGTGGTGATCCAGCCCCCCGGCACGATCGAACGCTCCGCCGGCAAGGCCAGGCGGGTGATCGACAAGCGGCCGAAGGGGTAGGAGCCTAACCAGAGACTAAGGACATTCAGGCGGTGGCAATTCGTCCTTGGTGCCCCAGGACAGCAGCCAACGCCGGACATCTTCATAGGGGACAACCCTGCCGGCATCGGCGGATGCGATGCCTTTGCCGATTGCGACGCGCTTCGCGGCGATCTCAAGACGGTGCCTGGGATTTGGCTGTTCTGACCTTGTCATCTTCTCAGTATCAGCCCACGGCAGGACAATGGCCATGTCCACGACCACCTTGAGCGATCGAGGTGACGGTTCCGCGTTGCCTCTCCCGCCTGGCGGGAGAGGTCGGGCGTCCGCAGGACGACCGGGTGAGGGCTGGCCCAGGCCTCGACAAAGAGCCCTCACCCGGAGCCGCTTCGCGTCTCCGACCTCTCCCGCAAGCGGGAGAGGCAACGCGAACAACCCGTGGGCAGGTCGACCTCACATCTGGTCGTAATCGACCACCACGCGGTCGGTCTTGGGGTGGGACTGGCAGGTCAGGATGAAGCCGGCGTTGAGCTCCCAGGGCTCCAGCGAGTAGTTCAGGTCCATGGCCGCCTCGCCCTCGACCAGCTTGGCCCGGCAGGTCGAGCACATGCCGCCCTTGCAGGCATAGGGCAGGTCCATGCCGGCGCGCAGGGCCGCGTCCAGGATGCTCTCGCCATCCGCCACCGGCACCTCGCGGCGCTTGCCGTCGACGGTCAGCACCGCGGTGCGGCTCGGCGCGTCCGGGGGTGGCGCCACCGGCTTCGGCCGCGGCCGGCCGCCGAGGGCGGAGACGAACAGCTCGACATGCACCTTCTCCGGGGCGACGCCCAGCTCCTCCAGCGTCGCCGCGATCTCCCGGCTCATCTCCTCGGGGCCGCAGAGATAGACCTCGTCGACCGCCTCGGCCGGCACCACCAGCCGCAGCACCCGCCGCACCTTCTCGCCATCCAGCCGGCCGCTGAGGATCGGCAGGTCCTGCTCCTCCTGCGACAGCACATGGAACACCGAGAGCCGGCCGAGGAAGCGGTCCTTCAACTCCTCCAGTGCCTCGCGGAACAGGATCTCGCCGGTGGTGCGGTTGCCGTAGAACAGGAAGAAGCGGCTCTCCGGCTCGCGCGCCAGCACGCCGCGCAGCAGCGACAGCACCGGGGTGATGCCCGAGCCGGCGGCGAAGCCGACATGGATCCGCCCTTGCCCCGGGGTCTGGTCCGGGCTCCGCGCCGGCGCCTGCGGCACGCCGAAGCGGCCGGTCGGGGTCATCACCTCGATCGCGTCGCCGGCCGTCAGCGTGCGGTTGACCCAGTCGGAGAAGACGCCACCCTCGACCCGCTTCACCGCGATCCGCAACTCGCCGTCATCGGGGCCGGAGCAGATCGAGTAGGACCGGCGCAAATCCTCGCCGTCGATGGTGGCGCGCAGGGTCAGGTACTGGCCGGGCGCGAAGCGGTAGTCGGCGTCGAATTCGCCCGGCACGTCGAAGGCGATCGAGACCGCGTCGGCCGTCTCGCGCTTGAGGTCGCGGATGGTCAGGCGGTGGAAGCGCGGCGCGGCGGCGGACATCAGCGGCTCCCGGCCGTCAGTGACATTTGAAATAGTCGAAGGGCTCGCGGCAGTCGGTGCAGCGCCACAGCGCCTTGCAGGAGGTCGAGCCGAACTCCGCCAGGCGCTCGGTGCGGGCCGAGCCGCAATGCGGGCAGGGCACCGTCTCCGCCCCGAACAGTGCGCGCCGGCCGGCGCCGTCCTGCGGCGGCGCGACGCCATAGGCGGCCAGCTTGCGGCGGCCTTCCGGCGTCATCCAGGTCGTGGTCCAGGCCGGCGACAGCACGGTGCGCACCTGCGCGCCGCCGATGCCCGCCCGCTCCAGCGCCAGGCCGATCTCCAGCGCGATGACGTTCATCGCCGGGCAGCCGGAATAGGTCGGGGTGATCGCCACCTCGACCTGACCGTCCCGCACCGTCACGTCGCGCAGCACGCCGAGATCGGCGATGGTCAGCACCGGCAGCTCCGGGTCGACCACGGCAGCCGCGGCCTCCCAGGCGCGCTGGCGCAGGGCGTCGGCGCTGGGGGCGCGCATCACCACTTCGCCCCCGGATAGGTGCGCTGCAGGACCTGCAACTCACTCAGCAGATGGCCGAGATGCTCGCTGTGCCTGCCGTCGCGGCCGCCGCGCTGGGACCAGCCTGCGGGGGGCATCGCCAGGGTCGCCTCGGCCAGCACTGCGGCCACGGTCGCGGACCAGGTCTCTCGCAGGCCCTCGGGATCGACCGCGACGCCCTGGGCGATCAGCCCGCGCTCACCCTCGTCCGGCACGAACAGCTCGCCGGTGTAGGGCCACAACTCCTCCACCGCACCTTGGGCCCGGGCGTGGCTCTCGGCGGTGCCGTCGCCGAGGCGGATCACCCATTCCGCGCTGTGGCGCAGATGGTAGGCGCTCTCCTTCTCCGACTTCGCGGCGATCGCCGCCAGGGTCGGGTCGGCCGAGCCCATCATCGCCCGCCAATAGGGATCGGCAAAGGCGGAGTACAGGAACTGGCGGAGGATGGTGCGGGCGAAGTCGCCGTTCGGCTGCTCGACCAGCAGCAGGTTGCGGTACTGCCGCACGTCGCGCAGATAGGCGTAGCGGTCCTCGTCGTTGCCTGCGGCCTCGACCTCGGCGGCATAGCCATAGATGGCGCGGGCCTGGCCGATCAGGTCGAGCCCGATATTGGCCAGGGCCATGTCCTCTTCCATCATCGGCGCGTGGCCGCACCATTCCGACAGGCGGTGGCCCAGGATCAGGGCGTCGTCGGCCCGCGCCAGGGCGTAGCGGACCAGCGGCGTCTCGGCGACGGTGATCATGGCCGCGGCCATCACATATGCCCGATCTCGTCGGGCACGTCGTAGAAGGTCGGGTGGCGGTAGATCTTGCTGGCCGACGGCTCGAACATCATGCCCTTGTCGGCGGGGTCGGAGGCGGTGATGGCGTTGGACGGCACCACCCAGATCGACAACCCCTCGCCGCGGCGGGTGTAGAGGTCGCGCGCCGCCTGCAGCGCCATGGTGGAGTCGGCCGCGTGCAGCGACCCGACATGCTTGTGCGCCAGCCCGTTGCGGCTGCGGATGAAGACTTCCCAGAGGGGAAAATTCTGCGTGGCCATGGCGTCTTCTCCGTCAGGCGGCGGCGCGGGTGCGGCGCTTCTCGGCATGGGCCAGGGCGGCCTCGCGCACCCAGGCGCCGTCGTCATGCGCCTTGCGGCGCGCCGCCATCCGGTCGCGGTTGCAGGGGCCGTTGCCGGCCAGCACCTGCTTGAACTCGTCCCAGTCGATGGTGCCGTAGTGCCAATGCCCGGTCTCGGCGTTCAGCCTGAGGTCGGGGTCGGGCATGGTCAGGCCGATGAACTGCGCCTGCGGCACGGTGGCGTCGACGAATTTCTGGCGCAGCTCGTCATTCGAGAAGCGCTTGATCTTCCATTTGGTCGAGGTGTCGCTGTGCTGGCTGTCCGAATCCGGCGGGCCGAACATCATCAGGCAGGGCCACCACCAGCGGTCCAGCGCGTCCTGCGCCATCGCCTTCTGCTCCGGCGTGCCGCGGGCCAGCGTGACCATGATCTCGTAGCCCTGGCGCTGGTGGAAGGATTCCTCCTTGCACACCCGGATCATGGCGCGGGCGTAAGGCCCGTAGGAGCAGCGGCACAGCGGGATCTGGTTCATGATCGCGGCGCCGTCGACCAGCCAGCCGATGGCGCCGATATCGGCCCAGGTCATGGTCGGGTAGTTGAAGATCGAGGAGTACTTGGCGCGGCCGGACAGCATCTGGTCGACCAGCTCCTCCCGCGCCGTGCCCAGCGTCTCGGCGGCGGCGTAGAGGTAGAGGCCGTGGCCGCACTCGTCCTGGACCTTGGCCAGCAGCGCCGCCTTGCGCCGCAGCGACGGGGCGCGGGTGATCCAGTTGCCTTCCGGCAGCATGCCGACGATCTCGGAATGGGCGTGCTGGGAGATCTGGCGCGTCAGGGTCTTACGATAGGCCTCGGGCATCCAGTCGTTCGGCTCGATCCGGTCCTCGGCATCGATCCGCTCCTGGAAGCGGGCGGCGAGCGCAGCGTCCTCGACAGGACGGGCGGTCTGATCGGTGGCGTTGAGGGCTTGCGTGTACATGGCGTCCAGCGTCCTCCCTGATCTTGATCGGAGTATATGTCACAGAAAAATCGATCGTCAATATTTTTCGTAACATATTGAAGAGTGCCTGTCGGCGCGGCGCCCTCCGTCGGGTCTACCGGAACCGGGCCTGCAGCTCCGGGCCGGGCGGGGGGAGGGGGCCGGATTCGGCCTGGCCGTTGGCGTCGAGCCAGCGCTCGGAGGCCGGCAGCAGGCGGTGGTAGAGCTCGGCGCTGAGGGCGCGGGCGGCGGTGCCGGGCCAGTCCGGCGGCAGCAGGTCGGCCGGCAGCACCGGGTCACGCAGGACGATGCGGCGCCAGGCGTGAATCAGCAGGATGCGGGCGACGAAGCTGTCCTGGTCCGACAGCGCGCCGTCCGCCGCCAGTCCTTGCCGCAGCGGTTCGAACGCCTCGAGGAAGTGGCGATAGGCGGACGCGGTCTGGTCCAAGGGCCAGCTCAATGCCGCCAGCTGGCGCCTTGTCTCGGCATCGGCCGAGGCGTCCAGCCGCATCGCTTCCGCCGCCGCCGGCGGGATCGCGGTTCCGGCCGGCGCCACCCAGACGCCGGGCGTGGCGCTGCCGAAGCCGGCCGCCTGCAGGGCCGACCGAGCTGCCTCCCGGTCGCCGCCATTGCCCAGCAGCACCAGTTCGAAGCCGCTGCCGGGCGGCGGCGGATGGGCGTTGTAGATGTGCTCGGTGGCGGTCCGGAACGTCTCCCGCCCGCGCTCCGTCAGGCGGTAGAAGCTGTTGCGGCCGACCCGGCTGCGCTCCAGCCAGCCATCGGCGGCCAGCCGCGACATCGCCGTGCGCACCACCCCGTCGCCGATGTCGATCGCATGCAGGAAGGCGGACAGGGTGCCGAGCCACAGCGACCCGCCGCGCGGCACGATCGCGTCGCCATAGACGGTGATGATGATCGACCAGGTGCGCGACGGCTCGGCCTTCAGGCCTTCCAGGATCCGGCGCAGGGCGGTCCGGGGCATGAGGGTCAGGCGGTTTCCATCCGCCGGCGGGTCTTGCCGCCGGCCGGCTGCACCGCCGCCACCGCGTTCGCGGCGCCGGACAGGATCAGCTCGGTCGCCAGGCGGGCATAGTCGGGCCGGCTCAGCCCCTTGCCCTCGCGGAACCAGAGGTAGTGCCAGTTCAGCATGCCGAACAGCGACATGGTCAGCGGCATCAGCAGGCTGCGGTCGGCGGCGGCTTGCGGCACCGCCGCCGCCAGCGCCTCGGCGAAGATCCGCACCAGCGTCCGCTCCATCTCCTTGAGCTGCTCCTGCCGCTCCGGCGGCAGCAGCTTCAGGCTGGTGATCTGCACCTGGTGCTCGGCATCGGCATCGCGATAGGAATCGAGCAGCGCGGCGACGATCGCATGCAGCCGCTCGCGCGCACTGGCCGGGGCGGCCGCTGCCGCCTCCACCGCCGTGACCAGCAGCGACAGATGGTCGGCCAGGATGTCGAACAGCACCGCGTCCTTGTCGCGGTAATAGTGGTACAGCAGCGCCTTCGAGATGCCGCAGGCCTCGGCGATCATGGTGATCGAGGCGCCGGTGAAGCCGTGCCGGGCGAACAGCTCCGCCGTCCGGTGCAGGATCGCCTGCCGCTTCTCGTCGTAGTCAGGGGCACGGGTACGGGCCATGGCCTCCGGTCCGTTCAGGGAATGCCAATTGCCGCCAGACTCGGCGCGTCGCGGCCGCAGATCAAGAATTCTCTGAACGCTCGATCAATGAATTGCGCGGGCCAGCTTCTGCCGCAGCACCGGGGCAGTGGTCGACTGCCGCCGGTCGGCGCTGGGCCGGCAGCCGAACTGGGCCCGGTAGCGCCGCGAGAAGTATTCGAGCGAGGGAAAGCCGCAGGAGAAGGCGACCTCGGTGACGCTCAGCCCCGTCTGCTGCAGCAGCTGGTGCGCCTTGGCCATGCGCAGCAGCAGGTACTGGCCCCGGACCGACCGGCCGAGCGCCTGCTTGAAGCGGCGCTCGAGCTGGCGCAGCGACAGGCCGACCCGGTCGGCGATGGCGGCACAGGGCAGCGGCTCGTCGATGGTGTCGCGCATGATCTCCAGCGCCTGCGCCACCACAGGGTCGACGGCCGGCTGCGCGTCGCCGTCGGCCTCCCGCTGCCCGGTCTCCGGTGGCCGCACCCGGCCGAGCAGCAGGTGCTCCGCGACCTCCCCGGCCAGGCCGGGATCGGCGTGCCGCCCGATCCAGCCGGCCATCATGTCGAGGATGGCGGAGGCGCCGGCGCAGGTGATCCGGCCGCCCGACACGGCATAGAGCTGCGGCACCGCGCGCACCGCCGGATAGCGCTCCTGGAACCCGGTCAGGTTGTCCCAATGGACCGCGGCGGTGTGGCCGTCCAGCAGGCCGGCCTCGGCCAGGGCCAGGCTGCCGGTCTCGATGCCGCCGAGCTCGACGCCGAAGCGGGCCAGCCGCCGCAGCCAGGGCAGCACGGGCCGCTGCCCGGCGACGGCGGCGGAATCGAAGCTGGCCAGGACGAAGACGGTGCCGCTGCCCTCCGCCGCCGCCAGGCTGCCGTCGACCGGCGTGACCGTGCCGTTGCTGGCGCGGACTGCGCCCCCGTCGGCGGACACCACGGTCCAGGCGAACAGCCGCTGCTGCGCCAGCCAGTTGGCGACGAACAGCGGCTCGATCGCCGCGGCGAGGCCCAGCGCCGAGAACTCGGGCAGCACCAGGAAGGCCAGCTTGCGCATGTATGTCCCGTGGTCGAACCGCCCCAGCATGCCATCGCCGCCGGCAGCGGCCGGTGAAAAATCGACATCGCCATGACGGATGATGACAGGTGGCGGTCCGGAACCTCCCCCACTGTTCGGCCAACGCCAGCCAGCGGGTCCGACCGTTCAGGGCCCGAAAACGGGGAGATAAAACGATGACCATCGCGGTTCCGGCCTGGACCACGGCCGACCAGGAGGCCGGCTATTCCCTTCCGGCCCCGTTCTTCTACGACCCGGCGGTGTATGAGGCGGAGCGGGAGGGGATCTTCCTGAAGTCCTGGCACCTGGTCGGCCATCTCAACGATTTCCGCGAGACGGGCGACATCGTCGTGGAGACGCTGCTCGACCAGAGCGTCCTGGTGATGAAGGGGGCGGACGGGCAGATCCGTGCCTTCCACAATGTCTGCCAGCACCGCGGCAACCGCCTGGTCGAGACCCGGCGCAGCAAGGCCCGGGCGATCACCTGCGGCTACCACGCCTGGACCTACGGGCTGGACGGCAGCCTGCGCGGCGCGCCGCGCACCGAGTGCCTGACCCATTTCGACAAGGCCGAGCACGGGCTGAAGCCGGTGCGGGTCGAGGTCTTCGGGTCCTTCGTCTTCGTCAATCTCGACCCCGCGGCCCGGCCGGTCGCCGACATGGCCCCCGGCGCCGAGGCCGAGATGCGGCGCTTCCTGCCCGACCTCGACCGGCTGGTGCTGGTCGAGGAGGTCGACGTGCCGGTCGCCGCCAACTGGAAGGTGATCCAGGAGAACTCGATCGAGGGCTACCATTTCAGCTTTTCCGGCCCGGTGCACCGCGAGCTGACGCAGCTGATCGACTTCGACGGCTACGCGCTGACGCCGCGCGGCGACTGGTGGACCTATATCGGGCCGCCGAAGCCGGGCACCACCCAGGCCTATGGCGTGAAGCTGGAGGGCGCGACCTGGCAGACCGACTGGTTCTTCAACCTCGGCCTGTTCCCGAACGCGACGATCTACGCCTTCCCCTATTCCGACGTGGTCGGCACCTTCATCATGATCCCGACCGGGCCGGAGACCTCGGTGCTGCGCTTCGGCTACTACGGCCCTGAGGGACGGCCGGTGCCGGAGGTGACCCGCGCCTGCATCCGCTGGATGAACGAGGATCTGGGGCCGGAGGACATCCAGCTCAACATCTCGAACCAGAAGGGCTTGCGGTCGATGGGCTTCACCCGCGGCCGCTACCTGATCGGCGAGACGCCGGACAACCGCAGCGAGCATCTGGTCCGGCACTTCCACCAGCTGTGCCACCGGGCGATCCGCCCCGAAGCGGCCTGAGCGGCGATGCCCGATCGCTTCGACTACATCATCGTCGGCGCCGGCTCCGCCGGCTGCGTGCTGGCGGCGCGGCTGACCGAGGACCCGGCGGTGCGGGTGCTGCTGCTGGAGGCCGGGCCGGCCGATCGCAGCTGGCAGATCCACATGCCCGCGGCGGTCGGGCGGCTGCTCTCCTCCGACCGGTTCAACTGGGCCTATGTGTCGGAGCCGGAGCCGCATCTCGACGGCCGCCGCCTGTCGCATCCGCGCGGCCGGGTGCTGGGCGGGTCGTCCTCGATCAACGGCATGGTCTATATCCGCGGCCATGCCCGCGACTATGATTCCTGGGCCCAGGCCGGGCTGCAGGGCTGGGGCTACGCCGATGTGCTGTCCTATTTCAAGCGGGCGGAGCGGCACAGCCTGGGCGCCGACCCGTATCACGGGGGCGACGGGCCGCTGTGGGTGTTCGCGCCCGACATCGCGGCGACGCCGCTGGCCGAGGCTTTCGTCCGGGCGGGGCAGGAGGCCGGCTACGGCCTGACCACCGACGTGAACGGGGCGCGGCAGGAAGGCTTCGGCCGGATCGACCGCACCACCGGCGGCGGCCGGCGCTGGAGCGCGGCGCGCGCCTATCTGCGGCCGGCGCTGGGCCGCCCGAACCTCACCGTCGTGACCGGCGCGCTGGTCCGCCGCATCGTGCTCGATCGTGGCCGGGCGGTCGGCGTCGAATTCGCTCGGCGCGGGCACGTGGAGACCGCCCGGGCCGAGGCCGAGGTGATCCTGTCGGGCGGAGCGATCAACTCGCCGCAGGTGCTGCAGTTGTCCGGCATCGGCCCGGCCCACGACCTGGCGGCGCTGGGCATCAAGCCGCTGGTCGACCTGCCCGGGGTCGGCGCCAACCTGAACGACCATCCGGACATCGTCATCCAGCACCGCTGCCGCACGCCGGCGTCGCTATACGGGGTCAATCGCGGCCTGCGCAAGCTGGCCACCGGGCTGCGCTGGTTCGCCGGCAAGACCGGCCCGGCCGCGTCCAACCATTTCGAGGCCGGCGGCTTCATCCGCAGCCGGCCGGGCATCGAGCATCCCGATTTGCAGCTGACCTTCATGCCGATCGCGATCAAGCCCGGCACGGTCGAGGATGTCGGCGGCCATTCCTTCCAGGTCCATATCGACCTGATGCGGCCGCGCAGCCTGGGCCATGTCAAGCTGCGCTCCGCCGACCCGGCCGAGCCGCCGGCGATCCGCTTCAACTACCTGCAGGATCCGCAAGACCGCATCGACCTGCGCGAATCGGTGCGGCTGACCCGCGAGATCCTGGCCCAGCCGGCGCTGGCCGCCTATCGCGGCGAGGAGATCTATCCCGGCCCGGATGTACGGACCGACGAAGAGATCGACGGGTATCTGCGCCAGGGGATCGAGACCTGCTACCACCCGGTCGGCACCTGCCGGATGGGGCACGGCGCCACGGCGGTGGTCGACGGCGAGTGCCGCGTCCACGGCGTCGGGGGTCTGCGGGTGGTCGACGCCTCGGTGATGCCGGCGATCGTCAGCGGCAACACCAACGCCCCCACCATCATGATCGCGGAAAGGGTCAGCGACCTGATCCGCGGCCGGCCGGCCCCGCCGCGCGAGGACCATCCGGTCTGGATCCACCCCCAGTGGGAAACCGCCCAGCGCTGAGCAGGAAGGAACCGGCCATGACCGCATCTCTCGACGACCACCGCTCGGCCCGCATCGACCTGGCGGCGGTGTTCCGCTGGTTCGCGCGGCTCGACATGCATGAATCGATCGCCAACCACATGAGCGTGGCGGTCGACGGGTCGCGCTTCCTGATCAACCCGTGCCGGCTGCACTTCTCGCGCGTCACCGCCGGCAGCCTGCTGCTGCTCGACGCCCATGACCCGGCGACGTTGGACCGGCCCGACGCGCCGGACCCGACCGCCTGGTACCTGCACGCCCGGCTGCATGCGCGGCTGCCGCAGGCCCGCTGCGTCATGCATCTGCACTCGAAATACGCCACCGCCCTGGCCTGCCTGGCGGACAGCACGATGCCGCCGATCGACATGAACACCGCCCGCTTCTTCGGCCGGGTGGCGATCGACGACGGCTTCGCCGGCATGGCCCTGTCGGATGAAGAGGGCGACCGCCAGGCGGCGCTGATGACCGAGGGCGAGACGGTGCTGCTGATGGCCAATCACGGCGTGCTGGTGATCGGCCCGACCGTCGCCGACGCTTTCGACGAGCTGTATTATTTCGAGCGCGCGGCCGAGACGCTGCTGACCTGCTATGCCGCCGGCCGGACGCTGCGGGTGATGCCGGACGAGGTGGCGCGGCTGACCGAGCAGCAATGGCGCGGCTATGGCCGCTTCGCCGCTGACCACCTGGACAACGTCAAGGCGATCCTCGACGCCGAGGAGCCGGGCTACCGGGATTAGCGCTCGGCCAGGGCCAGCTTGGCGCCGAGGGCGACGAAGGCGGCGGCGAAGCTGCGGCGCATCCAAGTCATCACCCGCGGCCGCGAGATCACATGGTCGCGCATCGCCGCGGCGAACAGGCCGTAGACGGCGAAGACCGCGAAGGTCATCAGCATGAACACGCCGCTCAGCTCCAGCATCCGGGCCATCGGCTGGGCTTCGCCGGCGCTGACGAACTGCGGCAGGAAGGCGACGAAGAAGATCGACAGCTTCGGGTTCAGGATGTTGATCAGGATCGCGGTCACCGTGACCTGCAGCGCCGACCGGCCGCCGACCTGCTTCTCGACCGTCAGCGCGCCGTGCTCGCGCAGCGTGTTGAAGGCCATCCACAGCAGATAGGCGACGCCGAGATATTTGAAGATCTCGAAGGCCAGGGCGCTGGTGTGCAGCAGCGCCGCCAGTCCCAGGATCGCCGCCGCCATGTGCGGCACGATGCCGAGCGTGCAGCCGAAGGCGGCAATCACGCTGGCGCGCGACCCGCGGGTCAGCCCGGCGGCGATGGTGAACAGCGCGCCGGTGCCGGGCGAGGCGACGATGATGAACGAGGTGATCAGGAACTCGATGCTCACGGCCGCGATCCTCCCCAAGGCTGCGGCCGCCACGATGCCTCGCCATGGCCGGGCGGGCAAGGGCGGGGCTACACCGGGATCGCCACGCTGTTCTTGATCTCGCGTAGGGCGAAGTTCGAGCTGATGTGCTGCACCGCCGGGCTGGTGAACACCACCTCCTTCAGGAACTTCTCGTAGTCCAGCGGGCTGCGGGTGACGATCCGCAGGATGTAGTCGGCCGAGCCGGTCATCGAATAGAACTCCAGCACCTCCGGCCGCTCGGCGATCTTCTTCTCGAACGCCTCGATCTCATCGCCATTGTGCTTGGCCAGGGTGACATGGGCGAAGGCGGTCTCGCCGTAGCCCAGCCGGGCGGGGTCGACCCGGGCGACGTAGTCCTTGATCACGCCGCGCTCCTCCAGCGCCTTCAGCCGCCGCCAGGTCGGCGAGGTCGACAGGCCGACCGCATCGGCCAGCTCCTGCACGCTCTGCCGGGCGTTGCGCTGCAGCGCCGCCAGGATGGCGCGCTCGAACCGGTCCAGGTTTTCGGCATCCGCAGGCATGAAACCTCCTCGATCTGCATGATCCGGGCAAATCATACCTGATGTCGGGCGGTTTGGCGCCGAGTTCGGCAAAACTTTTCCCCGAATCCGTCGCATCCTTTTCCTGGAGATGCGCGCTCTGCGCGTCCGGTCGGAATGCCCAGCAGAAGGACGACCCGGTGACCGCTCTCGCCTACCAGCAGCCCCGCCTCCTGGCGAATGCGCCCGATCCCGGTTTCGACTGGCGCCGCGTCGCCCATCTGCTGCACCTCTCGCGCGCCCTCGACGCGTTGGAGGAGACGGTGCTGGCGCCGCAGAAGAAGGTGCTCTACCAGTTTTCCGCCCGCGGCCATGACCTGGCGCAGATCCTGCTGGGCACGCGGCTGACCGACCCGCGCGACGCGGTCTGCGGCTATTACCGTTCCCGCCCGATCCTGCTGACCCTCGGCGTCGATCTGGTCGACGCGCTCGGGTCGTCCATGGCGCGCGACGGGGGCTATTCCGCCGGCCGCGACATCGGCGTGGTGTTCAACTTCCCGAACCCGGCCGGCCCCTCGGCCCTGCCGATGTGCGGCGGCGTCGGCACTCAGTACACCCCGGCCGCCGGCTGGGCCCAGGCGCTGGAATACGGCCGCACCGTGCTGCACGACCCCGCCTGCGACCGCGCCATCGCCGTGGTGCTGGGCGGCGACGCCTCGGTCGCCACCAACGGCTTCTGGTCGGCGCTGACCATCGCCACCACCCAGCGCCTGCCGGTGCTGTTCTATATCGAGGACAATGGCTACGGCATCTCGGTGCCGTCGCGATTCCAGACCCCGGGCGGCGACATCGCCGCCAACCTCGCCAGCTTCCGTGGCCTGCACATCCTGGCCGGCGACGGCACCGACCCGGCCGAGGCGGCGCGGCTGGCCGATGCCGCCGTCGCCCATGTCCGCGACCGCAAGGGCCCGTGCCTGCTGCGGCTCAACGTGCCGCGGCTGGAGGGCCACAGCTTCCAGGACACCCAGGCCTACAAGCCGGCCGAGACCGTGGCGGCGGAATGGGCCCGCGACCCGCTGCCCAAGCTGAAGCAGTTCCTGGTCCCGGCGGTGATGGAGGCGGCGGCGTGGGACGCGCTCGCCGCCGAGGCCGGGGCGCAGGTCGAGGCGGCGCGGGTCCGGGCCGAGGCGCGCCCCGCCCCCGACGCCGCGACGGTGACGCGCCACGTCTTCTTCGAGGGCGAGCCGCAGGTGATGGGCGGCCCGCGCAGTGAAGGCATCGTTCCCGCCGCCGGCAGCGACACGCCGCAGCCGGAGGGGCCGCGGATCAACATGGTCACCGCCATCCGCCGCACCCTGGACCATGAGCTGTCGGTCAATCCGCGCATGGTGATGCTGGGCGAGGACATCGGGCCGAAGGGCGGCGTCCATGCCGTGACGCTGGGGCTGCAGGAGAAGTTCGGCGCGGACCGGGTGATGGACACCAGCCTGTCGGAGGAGGGCATCGTCGGCCGCGCCGTCGGCATGGCGCTGGCCGGGCTGCTGCCGGTGCCGGAGATCCAGTTCCGGAAGTACGCCGACCCGGCGGCGGAGCAGATCAACGATTGCGGCACAATGCGCTGGCGCACCAACAACCGCTTCGCCGCGCCGATGGTGCTGCGCATGCCGGTCGGCTTCCTCAAATGCGGCGACCCCTGGCACAGCCAGACCAACGAGGTGCAGTTCGTGCACGCGCCGGGTTGGAAGGTGGCGGTGCCGTCCAATGCCGAGGACGCGGTCGGCCTGCTGCGCGCGGCGCTGCGCGGCGACGACCCGGTGATGTTCCTGGAGCACCGCGCCATGCTCGACGCCGCCTGGGCCCGCCGGCCCTATCCCGGCGACGATTATGTGCTGCCCTTCGGCCGGGCCCGGACCACGATGGCGGGCACCGACCTGACCATCGTCACCTGGGGCGCGATGGTCGAGCGGGCGGAGGCGGCGGCGCGGGCCAGCGGCCGGTCGGTCGAGGTGATCGACCTGCGCACGCTGATGCCGTGGGACAGCGCGGCCGTGCTGGCCTCGGTGGCCCGCACCCGGCGCTGCCTGATCGTGCATGAGGATCTGCGCACCGGCGGCTTCGGGGCGGAGATCGCGGCGGTGGTGGCGGACGAGGCGTTCATGGACCTCGACGCCCCGGTGGCGCGGCTGACCATGCCGGACATCCCCAGCCCGCACAATCCGGTGCTGCTGGAAGCCGCGGTGCCGTCGGTCGACCGCATCCGCGACAAGATCCTCGCGCTGACCGGGTTCTGACATGGCCGACATCATCGAGGCGGCGGCGGTCGACGTGCTGGCGCCGGTGCAGCAGGAGGGCACCAAGGCGGCGGTGCGAAGCTGGCTCGCCGGGGTCGGCGACGCGGTGCGCGAGGGTGACCCGCTGGTCGAGCTGGAGACCGACAAGGTCACGGTCGAGATCCCGGCCCCGGCCTCGGGCACGCTGGTCGAGATCCTGATCGCGACCGACCAGGACGCGGCGCCGGGCGCGGTGCTGGGGCGGATCGAGGGCAGCCAAGACGAAACCGTGCGTCGCCTCTCCCGCGTGGCGGGAGAGGTCGGGCTCGCGGAGCGAGACCGGGTGAGGGCTGGCACCGGCCTCGACAAAGAGCCCTCACCCGGAGCCGCTGGCGCGACTCCGACCTCTCCCGCAAGCGGGAGAGGCGACGCGAATGCCCTGCCGGAAGGGCGGTCCATCGCCGACTTCGATCCCGCCCTCCGCCTGTCGCCTTCGGTCCGCAAGCTGCTGGTCGAGACCGGGCTCGATCCGGCCGGGCTCACCGGCAGCGGCAAGGACGGGCGGCTGACCCGCCAGGATGTCGAACAGGAGGTCGCCCGCCGCCAGGACCGACCCGCCGAGGCGAAGCCGGCCGCGGGCCCCGGCCTCCGCTCCCATCGCATCCCGCACGATTCCATGCGCCGGCGCATCGCCGAGCACATGGCGCAGTCCGTCGCCACGGCGCCGCATGTCACCGCGGTGTTCGAGGCCGATTTCGGCGCCGTGCTGGCGCATCGCCAGGCGCACAAGGCGGCGTTCGAGCGCCAGGGTGTGGCCCTGACCGTCACCGCCTATCTGGTCCAGGCCTGCGTCGCCGCGATGAAGGCCGTGCCCACGGTCAACAGCCGCTGGCACGACGACGCGCTGGAGGTGTTCGACGATGTCGGCATCGGCATCGGCACCGCCCTGGGGGACAAAGGCCTGGTGGTGCCGGTGGTGCACCGGGCGCAGTCGCTGTCGCTGCTCGGCATCGCCGCGCGGCTGCAGGAGGCGACGGCCCTGGCCCGCGCCGGCAGGCTGGCGCCGGCCGATGTCCAGGGCGGCACCTTCACCATCTCGAACCACGGCGTCTCCGGTTCGCTCTTCGCCGCGCCGATCATCATCAACCAGCCGCAGGTCGCGATCCTCGGCGTCGGCAAGGTCGAGAAGCGGGTGGTGGTGCGCCAGGCCGGCGGCGCCGACGCGATGCTGATCCGGCCGATGGCCTATGTCTCGCTGACCATCGACCACCGCGCCCTGGACGGCGCCCAGACCAACGCCTGGCTGACCCGCTTCGTCGAGACGATCGAGGCCTGGCCGGCGGAGTAGGTTGCCCGCTCCAGCAGCATCACGTCGCCGAATTCGTGGCCGCGATAGCCTTCGGCGGCGAGGGCGGCCGGCAGGCCGTCCAGCACCCCGTCCGGGGCGAAGGCGCGCAGCAGCTCGAAATGGCTTTCGCCCGGCTGGTGCATGCCGGTGAGGAGGGCGCCGACGGCGCGCAGCCGGGTTCCGGGCCCGATGCGGTTGGTGGCGATGCCGTCGCCGGCCCGGACCGTGCCGTCGGCCTCCGCCGCGGCTTCCAGGGCGCGGACCACGGTGGTGCCGATGGCGACGACGCGGCGGCCCTCCGTCTTCGCCCGGGCGATCGCCGCGGCGGTCCGCTGTGGGATCCGGTAGGGCTCGTCGAAGGGCAGGCGGCGGTCGAGCGCCGGATCGCCGGTCGAGGAGATGCCGGCGGCATGGGTCAGCGTGGCAAAGCCGACGCCATGCCTCCGCCAGGCGGCGAGCAGCGCCCAGTCCAGCGCGAAGCCGGCCGAGGGCGGCTCGAATGCCACGGGGTCGGCGGCGATGCGGGTCCAGACATCCCACAGCGCCAGCGGCTGCGGCACATGGGCGTATTGAATCGGCCTTCCGTGCCGCGCCAGCCCGGCCAGCACGGCGTCACGGCGGCCCAGGAAGCGCAGCCGGACCAGCCGCGGATGGCCCAGACGTCGCTCGACCACCGCGTTCAGCGGGCCGAGCGACAGGTGGTCACCGGCCGACAACGGCGGCGGCGGCGGACGGTCCTCGGTGCGGAGGCGGTGGTCGCCGGCGCCGAAGACGATGGCGGCGAAGCGGGTCGGATCGCCGGGCGCGACCCAGCCGGCCAGCCGCACCTCGATCGGCCGTCCGGTCGCGGCATGCAGGCCATGCAGGCTCGCCGGCAGCGTCGCGGCGTCGTTGGCCACGACCAGGTCGCCCGGGACCAGCAGCGTCGCCAGGGCCGCGCGCGGCAAATGCCGGGTCCGGCCCTCGGCGTCGACGGCGCAGAGCCGGGCGGCCGGCCGGTCGGGGCGGTCGGCGGCGATCATGCGTCCACCCGCTGCTCGGCCGCGCGATCCGGCAGGGCGGCCAGCACCGCCTGCACGATCTCCGAGGCAGAGAGCTCGGGCATCTTCAGCGTCGAGGGGTCGGCGTCGGGCACGGCCAGGGCATGCAGCGGCGTGTCCATGTCGCCGGGGTCGATCGACAGGAAGCGCACGCCGTCGTCCCGGGCCTCCTCGGCCCAGATCGCGGTCAGGTGGCGCAGCCCGGCCTTGCTGGCGCCGTAGGCGCCCCAGCCGGCATAGGCGCTCACGGCCGCGTCGCTGGAGATGTTGATCACGACCGCGCCGCGCCCCTGGCGGGCCGAGGCGGCGAGGGCGCCGAACAGCGCCTTGGTCAGCCGGAACGGCCCGACCAGGTTGACCGCCAAAGCCTGCTCCAGCGCCTCGCAGTCGGTGTCGGCCAGCAGGGCGAGCGGCACCGGGCCGAGGCTGGAGGCGTTGTTGATCAGCACGTCGAGCCCGCCCAGCCCGGCCGTGACCTGCAGCGCGATCGGGTGGATGTCCTCCTTGCGCCCGATATCGCCGACGATGCCCTGGGCGCCGGTCTCCCGCGCGGTGCGGCCCACGGCCTCGGCGCTTCGGGCGACGAAGGCGACCCGCGCGCCCATCGCGGTCAGCAGCCGCACCAGCGCCAGCCCCAGGCCGGAGGTGCCGCCAGTGACCGCCACGCGCAGCCGCCGCAGATCGGTGTCGATAGGCATGATGGATGCTCCTCTCCTCGAGAGCCTCCATCGGTACAAGTTCAAGTCGGCTTTAGGTCAAGAGGATATTGCAAGAGAGGGCTTTGTTAATGGCCTCGGGCCTGCCCCCTACCCCCAAACCTCCCTTGCGATCTCCACGATCATCGCCAGCTTGGCCCATTGCTCGTCCTCGGCCAGGACGTTGCCCTCCTCGGTGCTGGCGAAGCCGCATTGCGGGCTGAGGCACAGCTGGTCGAGGTCGACGAATCTCGCCGCCTCGTCGATCCGGCGCTTGATGTCGTCCTTCTGCTCCAGCGTGCCGGACTTCGAGGTGACGAGGCCCAGCACCACGGTCTTACCCTTGGGCAGGAAGCGCAGCGGCTCGAACCCGCCGGCGCGCTCGGTGTCCCATTCCATGAAATAGCCGTCGGCGGCGATCTCGTTGAACAGCCGCTCCGCCACCGGCTCGTAGCCGCCCGAGGCGATGAAGGTGGAGCGGAAATTGCCGCGGCAGAGATGCATGGTGATGGCCATGTCCTTCGGCCGGCCGGCGATGGCGGCGTTCAGCATGGCGGCGTAGATCGCCGGCTGCCGCACCGGGTCGTCGCCGCGCTCGGCGAGCATCCGCCGCTGCTCCGGGTCGCAGAGATAGGCGAAGCTGACATCGTCCAGCTGCAGGTAGCGGCAGCCCTCGGCGGCGAAGGCGGCGACCGCGCCGGCATAGGCCCGGCCGAGATCGGCGTAGAAGTCCTCCATCTCGGGATACACCGTCGCGTCGATCACCTGCCGGCCGCCGCGATAGTGCAGCATGCTGGGCGACGGGATCGTCATCTTCGGCACCCGGGCGGTGTTCGCCTTCAGGAAGCGGAAATGCTCCAGCATCGGGTGGCCGGAGAAGCCGAGCGGGCCTGTCACGCGGATGCCCTTGGGCTTCACCTGGGCGCCCTGGAACTGGATGCCGTGGTCGGCCCAGTAGCCCTCGACGCCGTCGAGATGCTCGAGGAAGTCGAAATGCCAGAAGGCGCGGCGGAACTCGCCGTCGGTGACGGAATCGAGGCCGATCTCCTCCTGCCGGCGGATGATCTTGCGGATCTCCGCATCCTCGATCGCCTGCAGCTCGCCGGCGGTGATCGCGCCCTGCTCGTGCTGGGCGCGGGCGGCCTTCAGGGGGGCGGTGCGCAGCAGGCTGCCGACCATGTCGGCGCGGAAGGGCGGGGTCTGGCGCGGCATCGGGGTTCCTCCTCGGTCAGGCGTGCGAACCCTTGCGGGTCACGCCGAGATAGCGGGTCAGCGCGGCCTCGTCGGCCTTCAGCGCGGCGCTGGGGGCGGCATGAACGATGGCGCCGCGCTCCAGGATCACCGCCTGGTCGGTGACGGACAGGATCTTCTGCGCGTGCTGCTCGACCACGACAGCCGCGACGCCCTCGTCGCACAGGATGCGCTTCAGCGCCGCCAGCAGCTCCTCGACGATGATCGGCGCCAGCCCCTCGGTCGGCTCGTCCAGCAGCAGCAGCTTCGGGTTCAGCATCAGGGCGCGGGCGATGGCCAGCATCTGCTGCTCGCCGCCCGACAGCTGGCTGCCCAGGTTGCCGCGCCGTTCCTTCAGCCGCGGGAACAGGGCGTAGGCGCGCTCCGGCGTCCAGGGGCCGGGGCGGGCCACCGCGGTCATGTTCTCCTCGACCGTCAGCGACTTGAAGATGTTGCGCTCCTGCGGCACCCAGCCGATCCCGGCCAGGGCCCGGTCCTCCGGCCGCGCCCGGGTCAGGTCGCGGCCGGCCAGGGCGACGGTGCCGCCGAAGCGGCGGGTGACGCCGATGATGCTGTTCAACAGCGTGGTCTTGCCGGTGCCGTTGCGGCCCAGCAGGGCCAGCGCCTCGCCCTCGGCCAGGCTCAGCGACACGCCGGAGACGACGACGGCCTCGCCATAGCCGGCGACCAGGTCCTTGAGCGCAAGGAGCTCAGCCATCCACCGCCTCCCCGAGATAGACGGCGCGGACCTGCGGGTCGGCGGCGATGGCGTCGGGCGGGCCCTCGGTCAGCAGCGTGCCGTTGACCAGCACCGAGATGCGGTCGGCGAAGCTGAACACCAGGTCCATGTCGTGCTCGATCAGCAGCACCGAGACGTCCGGCGGCAGCTCGGCGATGGTGGCCAGCAACTCGTGCCGCTCCGCCTCCGGCACGCCGGCAGCCGGCTCGTCCAGCAGCAGCACGCGCGGGCGGCAGGCGAAGGCGGTGGCGATCTCCAGCAGGCGCTGCTTGCCATAGGCCAAAGTGGCGGTGCGGTCCTGCAGCACGTCGGTCAGGCGGAAGCGCTCGGCGACGGCCAGGATCTCGTCCAGCACCTCGGCCTTGCCGCCGGCCACCCGCCACCAGTCGCCGCCGCGGCCCATGCGCTCGGACACGGCGAGGCCGATGGTGTCGAGCGGCGTGATCTCCGGGAACAGCTGGTTGATCTGGAAGGTGCGGGCCAGGCCACGCCGGACCCGGAGGTGCGGCTTCAGCCCGGTGATGTCCTCGCCGCCCAGCAGCACCCGGCCGCCGCTCGGGGCCAGCACGCCGGTCAGCAGGTTGACGAAGGTGGTCTTGCCGGCGCCGTTCGGGCCGATCAGCGCATGCCGCGCCCCGACCTCGATCCTGAGCGACACGTCGTTGGTGGCGACCAGCCCGCCGAAGCGCTTCTGCAGGCCGATGGTCTCCAGCGCCGCGGTCATCGCCCGCCTCCGAAGCGGGAGAGGAGGGCGGCGATCGGCCGGCGCACGCCCTGCACCAGCCGGTCGCGCCCGACCAGCACCAGCAGCACCAGGAAGGCGCCGAGCCAGAACGACCAGTATTGCGGCGTCAGGCCGGAGATCCAGTCCTGCAGGAAGCGGAACAGCACGGCGCCGACCGGCCCGCCATAGAGATAGCCGGCGCCGCCGATCACCAGCACCAGCAGCACATCGGCCGAGCGATGGAAGTCGAACACGTCGAGCGAGACGAACTGCGTGGTCTGGGCCAGCAGCGCCCCGGCGACGGCGGCATAGGCGGCCGACAGCGTGTAGATCCCGACCAGCCGCCGCGCCACCGGCACGCCGACCGCGGCGGCGCGCAGCCGGTTGTCGCGGATCGCCTTGAGCGACAGGCCGAAGGGCGAATGCACCACCCGCCGGGCGAACAGGAACAGCACGAACAGCACCGCCAGGCTGTAGGCATAGGCGGTGGTGCCGTAGAGGTCGAACTCGAACCAGCCGAGGATCGGGCCGACCACCATGCCGTTCAGCCCGTCGGCCCCGCCGGTCAGCCCGCCCGCCCGGTTGGCGATCTCGAACAGCAGCAGCGAGATGCCGAGCGTGACCATCAGCCGGGTGAGGTCGGAGCCGCGCAGCACCAGGAAGCCGGTGGCGAAGCCCAGCACGGCCCCGACCGCCGCGGCGGCCACGAGGCCCAGCAGCGGCTCGCCGGCGACATGGATGGTCAGCAGGCCGGCGACATAGGCGCCGAGGCCGAAGAAGGCGGCATGACCGAGCGAGACGATGCCGGCATAGCCGAGGATCAGGTCGAGCGAGAGCGCGAACAGCGCCAGGATCGCGATCTCGTTCAGGATCAGATGCTGGTCCGGCAGCAGGACCAGCGTGGCCAGGGCCGCCAGCCAGAACAGCGCCTCCGGCAGCCGCCAGCGGGCGCGCGCCGCGGCCGGGGAGAGCGGGGCGGCCGTCATCGGCTGCCTCCGCGGGCGAACAGCCCCTGCGGCCGCAGCAGCAGCACCACGATCATCACCGTGTAGATGACGAAGGATCCGAAGGCCGGGACATAGTACTTGCCGGCGACGTCGGCGATGCCGAGCAGCAGCGCGGCCAGGAACGGGCCGGTCAGGCTGGAGGTGCCGCCGACCGTCACCACGATCAGGAAATAGATCATGTATTTCAGCGGAAAGGTCGGGTCGACGCCCAGGATCTCGGCGCCCAGCGCGCCGCCGAGCCCGGCGAGGCCGCTGCCGACGGCGAAGGTGGCGGCGAAGACGGTGTCGACCCGGATGCCCAGGCCGCGCGCCGCCCGTGGATCATCGACCGCGGCGCGTAGCCGGCTGCCGAAGCGGGTGTAGGCCAGCACCCCTTGCAGCGCCAGCACCAGCACGCCGCAGATGACGATGATCATGGCGCGGTAGATGCCGATGCCGACGCCCAGCACCTCGACCCGGCCGCGCAGATAGTCGGGCAGCTGGATGATCTGCTGCTCCGACCCCATCAGGTAGGTGGCGGCGGCCATGGCCATGAACACGATCCCGATCGAGAACAGCACCTGGTCGAGGTGGCTGCGCCGGTACAGGTGCCGGACCAGAGTCCGCTCCAGCACCAGCCCGACCGCGGCGGCGGCCAGGAAGGCCGCCGGCAGGCACAGGAAGAACGGCACCTGCCAGCGGCTCATCAGGATCGCGGTGACATAGCCGCCGAGCATGGCGAAGGCGCCATGCGCCAGGTTGATGAAGTTCATCAGCCCCAGCGTCACCGACAGGCCGCAGGCCAGCACGAACAGCAGCATGCCGTAGGCGATGCCGTCGAACAGGATCGTCCCCATGGCGCTACTTCGCCGCCTTGACCGGGTCCTTCACCGCTTCGATGGTCGCGAACTCGACGTTGTACAGCGCGCCATCCTGCTTCTCGACCTTGCGGACATAGATGTTCTGGATGATGTCGCGGGTCTCCGGGTCGATCGAGACCGGGCCGCGCACGCTGGTCCAGCTCATGCCCTTCATGGCGTCGACCAGGCCCTGGCCGTCGGTGGCGCCGCCGGTCTTCTTCAGCGCCTCGAAGATCAGATGCATGCCGTCATAGCCGCCGACCGCCATGAAGTTCGGCCGCAGCCCGCCATTGGCGGCCTGGAAGGCCTGGACGAAGGCCTTGTTCTCCGGGCTGTCATGGGCGGCGGAGTAGTGGTGGGTGGTGATGGTGCCCAGCGCCACGTCGCCGATCTTGTCCAACAGCTCGTCATCGGTCAGGTCGCCGGTCGCGATCAGCCGGATGCCGGACTTGTCGAGGCCGCGCTCGACGAACTGCTTCATGAACACGGCGCCGAAGCCCGACGGCACGAAGACGAAGACCGCATCCGGCTTGGCGTCGGCCACGCGCTGCAGGAAGGGCGCGAAATCCGGGTTCTTCAGCGGCACCTGCAGCTGTTCCGCCACCGTCCCGCCGGCCTTGCCGAAGCGCTCGGCGAAGGCCTTCTGCGCGTCCAGGCCGGGGGCGTAGTCGCTGACCAGCGTGACCACCGACTTGATGCCGTTCTGGGCGGCCCAGTCGGCCAGCGGCACGGTCGCCTGCGGCAGGGTGAAGCTGGTGCGGACGATGAAGGGCGACGCCTCGGTGATCACCGCGGTGGCGGCGGCCATGACCACCTGCGGCACCTTGGCCTGGGTGGCGATCGGTGCCGACGCCAGGGCCAGCGGGGTCAGGCCGAAGCCGGCCAGCACCGCCACCTTGTCCTTCACCACCAGCTCCTGCGCCAGGCGCTTGGTGACGTCGGCGGTGCCGGTGTCGTCCCGGACGATCAGCTCGACCGTCTTGCCGGCGACGGTGGGGCCGTTCTGCTGCAGGTACAGCTTGGCCGCGGCCTCGATCTCCCGCCCGGTCGAGGCGGAGGGGCCGGTCATCGGCAGGATCAGGCCGATCTTGACGGTGTCCTGCGCCGCGGCCGGCAGGGCCGCCAGCAGGGCGGCGGCCAGGGCCGCTGTGGTAAGGTGGCGTCGGTACATTGTGGTCCTCCCTGTTGTACTTGTTACTGTCGATGATGCGCCGGTCTCAGTCGGACCGGTAGGCGGTGTCGATGGCGATGCTGCCGACGGCACGCGACACGCAGGCGCAGATCTTGCGGCCCCGGCGCTTCTGCTCGTCGCTGAAGAATACGTCGCGATGGTCGATCTCGCCGTCGACCGCCAGCACGTCCACGGCGCACAGACCGCATTCGCCGCGCCGACAATCGGCGATGATCTCGACCCCGGCCTCGGCCAGGGCGTCGAGCATGGTGCTGGTCGCCGGCACCAGGATCTCGCGCCCCTCCTGCGGCAGCCGCACGGTGAAGGGCTCGGGCGCGTGCCGGCCGCTCGACCCGAAGGTCTCGTAGCGCAGGTCGGCCGGCGAGCGCCCGGCGGCGCGCCACAGCCCCCGCGCCTCGTCCAGCATCGGCAGCGGGCCGCAGATCGCCGCTTGCCCGTCCGGCGGCAGCCGAGCGAAGGCGGCGCCGAGGTCGAGCCGGCCGCCAGCCTCGCCGACATGCAGGGTTAGCCGGTCGCCCAGCGCCGCCGCCAGCTCGTCGGCGAAAGCCGCCTCGGCGCGCGACCGCACGGCATAGGCCAGGCGCAGCCGGTCGCCCGCGGCGGCGAGGCGCAGCGCCATGCCCAGGATCGGGGTGATGCCGATGCCGCCGGCGACTAGCAGCGTGTCGCTGCGGCCGTGATCGACCGCGAACAGCGCCTGCGGGTCGGAGACGGCGAGCCGCGCCCCGGCGCCGAGCGACCAGAGATAGGCGGAGCCGCCGCGGCCGGCCGGCTGGCGCTTCACGGCGATGCGGTAACACTCCGGGTCCGGCAGCCCGACCAGGGAGTAGCTGCGGGTGTCCGGCCGGCCGGCGACGACGACGCCGATGTTGATGTGGCTGCCGGGCGCTTGGGGGTGGGGGCCCGTCTCCGGCACGATCTCGAACAGGCGGATGGTCGGGGTCAGGTCGCGGATCGCGCGGAGCCGGGCGTCGGTCCAGGTCTGGGCGTAGCGCATCCTCTCCTCCCGGCTCAGGCGGCGTCGGCGCGCGACCGGATCAGCGCCGCGCCCGGGATCAGGGCGAAGGTCGACCGGCTGCGCAGGGCGAAGCGCAGGTTGCGGGAGGCCAGGCGCGCATGCTCGCGCATGATCGCCTCGGCCCGGGCGCCCTCCCGCGCCTCGATCGCCTCGACGACGCAGCGATGCTGGTCCTGGGCCACGGTCAGCACCGTGCGGGCCTCCGGCAGCTGCGACTGGACGGCGACGAAGGCGCTGGGCGAGGCGAAGGGCAGGGCGACCGCCTTCTCGATCTGTCGGGCCAGCAGCGGGCTGCCGGCGAGGCCGGTGACCAGCGCGTGGAAGCGGGCGTTGAGGTCGACATAGGCCGAGAAGCCGTCGACCGAGACGGCAGGTTCGGCCAGAATCCCGTCGATCGCGTCGAGGCAGGCGCGGACCGGCGCCAGATCCTCGGGCGTCACGCCGCGCTCGGCGGCCAGGCGCACGGTCAGCCCTTCGAGCGCGCCGCGGATCTCGATCGCCTCGAACACCTCGCTCTCGGCGAAGGCTTTGACCGCGAAGCCGCGCGAGGCGATCGCCTCCAACAGGCCTTCCTCGGCCAGGCGCACCAGCGCCATCCGGACCGGGGTGCGCGAGACACCGAGCCGCGCGACCATGGCCAGTTCGGAGATGCGCTCGCCGGGCTCCAGCTCGCCGCTCAGGATCAGGTCGCGCATCGCCAGCAGGGTGCGGACCCCCTGCGAGGCGGTCCGGTCGGCCTCGCCGTCTTCCGTCGCCCGCCCGGTCATTCCGCGGCCTGCCGGGCCGGCGGCGGCGCCTCGCGCTCGACCATGCGGTCGATCAGGCGGCGGGCCCACATGGCGCCGGCATCGATGCTGAGATTGTAGAAGACCCGGCCGGGATTCTCGTCCATCGCGCGCTGCTGCGCCTCCAGCACCTCCTCGTCCTCGCGGAAGATGCGCGACACGCCTTCGCGCAGCTCGGTGGTCAGGCGCTGCTCCTGCAGCCGGTAGTTGCGGACGAAGGCCCAGAAGTAATGGCAGCTCCGCTCCGTCTCCGGCGTGATGGTGTTGAGGACGTAGCCGTTGACGCCCTGCGACCGGTCGCCCTCCGGCGCGCCGCTGCCGGCCAGCGCCACGCCGACATCGATGGCGACGGTGCAGGGCGCCTCGAAGCGGATGATCTGCCAGCGGTCGACCTTGCCGGGCCGGCCGAGCTGGGCGGCCCAGAACGGCGGCGGATCGATGTCGCGCATCCAGCGCGCCACCGTCGCGGTCCGGTCGCCATGGGTGACGTCGAACGGCGCCTCGGCCACCGCCCGGTTGCCGATGCTGGAGCCATGCACGAAGGTCTCGTGCGTCAGGTCCATCAGGTTGTCGACCACCAGCCGGTAGTCGCATTGGACATGAATGGTGCTGCCGTCGCCGGCCCAGGCCGGGTCGTGGTTCCAATGCAGGTCGGGCACCAGCTCCGGGTCGGCCAGCGCCGGGTCGCCCATCCACACCCAGACGAAGCGGTGCCGCTCGACCACCGGGTAGCTGCGCACGCAGGCGGCGGGGTTGATCGTCTCCTGCGACGGCATATGGGTGCAGCGGCCCTGGGAGTTGTAGACCAGGCCGTGATAGCCGCAGACCACCTCGTCGCCCTCCAGCCGGCCCTTCGACAGCGGCACCAGCCGGTGCCAGCAGGCATCTTCCAGGGCGGCGACCCCGCCGTCGCTGCGGCGGTACAGGACCAGGTGCTTGCCGCAGATGGTGCGCGCGAACAGCGCGTGCCGGATGTCGGCATCCCAGGCCGCGGCGTACCAGGCGTTCATCGGGAATGGCTTGGGGGCGCTCATGGCGGCTCCCTCCCTTCTGGCATCATTGTGTACAATGACGCCGAATTTCGAGAGGAAGCTCAAGTCAGAAATGACAGAAGAAAGCCGTTTTTCGCTCTGCGAACAAATGGCCAAGTCCGAATTATGTATCCAATTCGACTGTTCGGGGGCAAGCCGAGGGGCGCGGACCAAGGCCCCTCCCGGCCCGGATCTCCGGACGTTGCGGATCATGCGCCGGGCGGCCAGCCGCCCAATGCGATGATGCCCGCGCCCTGGGATGATGACGCTATCCGTCACCCGGACCCTCCCGATCTTCTTGTCTGACTGATCTCTTGTGCCGGAGGCCGAATGCGGTCAAGAATTTGTGCGCATAGCGGCAATCTTGTTCGCTAAACGAACAAACCGAGAGGAAAATCCTGCGCGACGAGCAGGTCGTCTCGTTCCGCAAGGGGCTGGACATCATCCGCAGCTTCGGCGCGGGGCACCGGCGGCAGACCATCACCGAGGCGGCATCGCGCACCGGCATGACCCGGGCCGCGGCGCGGCGCTTCCTGCTGACCCTGTGCGATGCCGGCTATGCCCGCAGCGACGGCAAGCATTTCGAGCTGACGCCGGCGATCCTGTCGCTCGGCCACAGCTTCCTGTCCGGGATGGGCGAGATCGAGCGGGTGCGCGACGCGCTGCTGGGGCTGACGCGGACCTTGGGCGAATCGGCCTCCGCCGCCATGCTGGACGGCACCATGATCACCTATGTCGCCCGGTCGCCGGCGGCGCACCGGATCATGACCGTCGGCCTCGGGGTCGGCACCCGCCTGCCGGCGCATGCCACCTCGATGGGCCAGGCACTGCTGGCAGTGCTGCATCCGCGCGAGCTCGAGCGCTATTTCGAGGCAGCGGTGCTGGAGCGGTTCACCGGGCACACCCTGACCACCCGCGCAGCCCTGGCGGCGCGGCTGGCCGAGGTCCGCGGCCGCGGCTATGCGCTGGTGTCGGAAGAGCTGGAGACCGGGCTGAACTCGATCGCGGTCGCGGTGCCGGGCGGCATCTCCGCCGGCAACCTGGCGATCAACCTCAGCGCCCCGGCCGGACGGGTCGGGGCGGAGGAGATGCGCGAGCGCTTCCTGCCGGCGCTGCGGGAGGCGGCGCAAGGGATCGCGCTCGCGGTGCAGCGCAACTAGAGCCTGTGCCGGCGGTCCAGCACATGGGCGTGGAGGCCGCCATCGACCGGCAGGTTGGCGCCGCGGATCCAGGCTGAGGCGTCGGACAGCAGGAAGCCGACCACCGGGGCGATGTCCTGCGGCCGGCCCGGCCGGTCCATCACCGCCATCTCCGCCTCCGCCCGGGCGCCCAGCGTGGCGACGAAATCCGGCAGGATCGGGGTCTCGACCGGCCCCGGGCTGACCGCGTTCATGCGGATGCCGCGGTCGCGCCAGGTCCAGCGGTTCCGGTGGGTCCAGGCGATCAGCGCCTCCTTGGAGAAGACGTAGCTGCGGGCACCCTGGATGCCGTGGCGTCGGCAGAACGCCTCGACCCCGTCGAAGTCGAGATCCTCGCTGGCCCGGACCGCCGGCAGCGCCTCGGCCCAGTCCAGCCCGGCGAGCGAGGCGAGGTTCACGATCGAGGCGCCGTCGGCCAGCTTCGGCACCAGCCCCAGGGTCAGGTGCTTCAGCCCGACCAGGTTGACCTTCAGCACCTCCGCCGGCGGCCGGGTCGGCGGCAGGCCGGCGATGTTGGCCAGGCCATGCGCGCCGGCGGGCAGCGCCTCCACCAGCGCATCGATCGCGGCCCGGTCGGACAGGTCGGCGGCGAAGTAGCTGTCGACCGGGTCGGCCGGCTCGTGCCGGTCGACCGCGATCACCCGGCCGCCCCAGGCCCGCACCAGCCGCGCGGTCGCGACGCCGATGCCGGAGGCGGCGCCGGTGACGATGACGGTCTTGCCGGTCAGCACTACCTCTGGTTCCAGCGCCGGATCACGGGCTCGGTGAGGTCGTGCTCATAGCCCAGGACGCTGAGGCTGGCGGTGTCCAGCACGAAGCGCGAGCCATCCTGCGGCGGCAGGCCGAGCCAGCGCGCCGCCAGGACCCGGAGGAAGTGGGAGCTCGAGAACACCAGGACCGTTGCGGCCCCCTGCCGGAACTGGCCGATCACGGCATCGGCCCGGGCGCCGACCTGCGCCGCATCCTCGCCCTGGGGGCAGCCGTCCCGGAACAGCTGCCAGCCCGGGCGCTCGGCCAGGATCTGCTTGGTGGTGATGCCCTCATAGGCGCCGTAATCCCACTCCGCCAGCTCGTCCTTGACCACGGCGCCATCCCCGAAACCGCCGAGCGCGCAGGTGGTCCGGGCCCGCAGGGACGGGCTCGACCAGACCGCCGCGAAGGACAGGCCCTGCAGCCGGCCGGCGACGCCGCGCGCCGCCGCCTCGCCCGCCTCGGTCAGCGGGATGTCGGTCCGGCCGGTGTGCTTGCCGGACCGGCTCCACTCCGTCTCGCCATGTCGGACGAGATACAATTCGGGAAACGGGCTGCTCATCGATGGCCTCTCGGTCGCGCGGACTCAGGAGGCGATCCTAGCCCATGACGATCGCGCCGTCGGCCTCCAGCAGCACCGGGATCGGATCGAGCCCGCAATCGGCCGGGCCGGAGACGGGGCTGCCGTCCCCGGCGTCGAACTCGGCGAAGTGGTTGGAGCAGACCAGGCGCCGGCCATCGGCGCTCAGCACGCTGCCGCTGCGCCAGGTCAGCGGCAGGAAGGCGTGCGGGCAGGCGTCGAGGAATGCCCGCACCGTCTCGCCGCGGCGGACCAGCAGCATCGAGAAGACCCGGCGGCCGGCGCCGAAGGCGAGGATTCGGACGCCCGGATCCTCGATCTCGTCGAGGCGCCCCAGCATCGTCGCCGGCGCCGGTGCGTGCGGATGCCGGCGCCAGGCCGGCCCTTCCTCCCGCGCGAAGGGGCTGCCCGTCACGCCGCGTCGCTGTCGGCGGACAATACGCCGCGCCGGATCTGGTCCTCCTCGATGCTCTCGAACAGGGCGCGGAAATTGCCCTCGCCGAAGCCGTCATCGCCCTTACGCTGGATGAACTCGAAGAAGATCGGGCCGATCACGGTCTTCGAGAAGATCTGCAGCAGCACCTTGGTGTGGGCGCCCTCGACCACGCCCTCGCCGTCGATCAGCAGGCCCAGCTCGCGCAGCCGCTCGACCGGCTCGCCATGCTTCGGCAGGCGGCCGTCGATCTTCTCGTAATAGGTGTCGGGCGGGGCCGGCATGAAGGCCAGGCCGTTCTTGTCCAACTGGTCGACCGAGGCGTAGATGTCGCGGCTGCCCAGCGCCACGTGCTGGATGCCCTCGCCCTTGTACACACGCAGGTATTCCTCGATCTGGCTCTTCTCGTCGGCGCTCTCGTTGATCGGGATGCGGATCTTGCCGTCCGGGCTGGTCAGGGCGCGGGAGGTGAGGCCGGTCAGCTTGCCGCTGATGTCGAAATAGCGGATCTGCCGGAAGTTGAAGAGCCGGCTGTAGAAGCCGACCCAGGCATCCATCTGGCCGCGATGCACGTTGTGGGTCAGGTGGTCGACATAATAGAGGCCGGCGGGCTCGGGGTGCGGCTCGGCCGCGCCGATCCAGTCAAAATCGACGTCGTAGATCGACCCCTTGGCGCCGTAGCGGTCGACCAGGTACAGCAGCGAGCCGCCGATGCCCTCGATCGCCGGGATCTGCAGCTCGCCGGCATTGACCCGGCTTTCGACCGGCTTGGCGCCGAGCGACACGGCGCGCTGGAAGGCATGGGCCGCATCGGCGACGCGGAAGGCCATGGCGCAGGCGCAGGGGCCGTGCTTGCGGGCGAAGTCGCTGGCGAAGCTGTCCGGCTCGGCATTGACGATGAAGTTGATATCGCCCTGGCGGTACAGCGTCACCCGCTTCGACTTGTGCCGCGCCACCGGGGCGAAGCCCATGGTCTCGAACAGGGCGCCCAGCGCCTCCGGCTCGGACGAGGCGTATTCGACGAACTCGAACCCGTCCGTGCCCATCGGGTTGGACTCGGTGATCTCGGCCGGCGGGGCGTCGTGCGGATAGGGGCCCATGCTGCTCTCCTGGCGTGGCGGTCCGGGAGGATGATAGCAGGGAGGGCACGGTCGTTCCGTGCGAAACGAGGCCTGTCCGACGGCGGCTATGCGTGATTCACGTGCGGATCGGCGGTCGGGTGCAGGAATGCAGCATCGACTGCTCGGACCCGCAACAAAAAGGCCGCCGGATCGCTCCGGCGGCCTTGATTCTCCGCAGCGATGTGGGCCGCGCTTACTTCTCGACGAAGGCCTTCTCGATGACGTAGTCGCCGGGCTCGCCGTGGTTGCCCTCGACGAAGCCGCTCTCCTCCAGGATCACCTTGAGGTCGGCCAGCATCAGCGGGCTGCCGCACAGCATGACGCGGTCGTGCTCGACCGCCAGCGGCGGCAGGCCGATATCCTCGAACAGCTTGTTCGAGACGATCAGGTCGGTGATCCGGCCGCGGTTGCGGAACGGCTCGCGCGTGACCGTCGGGTAGTAGATCAGCTTGCCGCGGATCTCCTCGCCCAGGAACTCGTCCTGCGGCAGCTCCTGCGTGATCAGCTCGCCATAGGCCAGCTCGGCGACCTGGCGGCAGCCATGCAGCAGCACGACCTTCTCGAACCGCTCATAGGTCTCGGGGTCGCGGATCAGGCACAGGAACGGCGCCAGGCCGGTGCCGGTGCCGAGCAGGTACAGGTTGCGGCCGGGCTTGAGGTTGTCGAGCACCAGCGTGCCCGTGGCCTTGCGGCCGACGATGACCGGGTCGCCTTCCTTCAGATGCTGCAGGCGCGAGGTCAGCGGCCCGTTCTGCACCTTGATCGAGAAGAACTCGAGCCCGTCCTCGTAGTTCGGGCTGACGACGCTGTAGGCGCGCAGCAACGGCTTGCCGTCGACCGGGATCCCGATCATCGTGAACTGGCCGTTCTTGAAGCGGAACGTCGGGTTGCGGGTCGTCTTGAAGCTGAAGAGCGTGTCGGTCCAGTGATGGACGCTGACAACGCGCTCCTCATTGAAGTTGCTCATGCCTCGTCACCCTTCGCTCGCGAGTACGCGCAGAATGTGGGAAATAGCCTCGCCGCTGTCGAGCCGATGCATGTAGATTCTTCCGGCGAAATTTGCAAGGCGGCCTTGCTGCGGCATAATTTGTTTGTATACTAACAATAAATGCGGACGGCTGCGCTGTCAACCGCCCGCGACAGGCGAGGCGCCCCGGCAGCGGGGCAGTGACGAAGGAACGTCTCCATGGCGCATGACGAGCCGCAGAAGCCGGCCGGCCCGGCCAAGCTGGTGATCCGCAACATCGGGCTGCTGCTCAGCGGCAAGCTGGAGGCGCCGATCCTCGACGCCGACACCGTGGTCGCGGTCGACGGCCGCATCACCGCGGTCGGGCGCGAGAAGGATGTCGACACCGAAGGCGCCACCATCCTGATCGACGCCCATGGCACGACGCTGGCGCCCGGGCTGATCGACAGCCATGTCCATCCGGTGATCGGCGACTGGACGCCGCGGCAGAACCAGATCGGCTGGATCGATTCCAGCCTGCATGGCGGCGTCACCACCATGATCTCGGCCGGCGAGGTGCATCTGCCCGGCCGGCCGCGCGACGTGATCGGGCTGAAGGCCCTGGCGGTCACGGCGCAGCGCAGCTTCTCCGCCTTCCGCCCCTCCGGCGTGAAGGTCCATGCCGGCGCGCCGGTGATCGAGCACGAGATGGAGGAGCAGGACTTCAAGGATCTGGCCGATGCCGGCGTCACCCTGCTCGGCGAGATCGGCCTCGGCGGGGTCAAGGACGGGCCGACCGCCAACCGCATGGTGCAATGGGCCCGCAAATACGGCATCCAGAGCACGATCCACACCGGCGGCCCGTCGATCCCCGGCTCGGGCCTGATCGACAAGGATGTGGTTCTGGAGACCGACGCCGACGTGGTCGGCCACATCAATGGCGGCCACACCGCCTTGCCGGACGGCCAGATCCGCTGCATCTGCGAGGGCTGCAAGCGCGGGCTGGAGCTGGTGCACAACGGCAATGAACGGGCGGCCCTGTTCACCCTGCGAACGGCGCGCGAGATGGGGCAGCTGGAGCGCGTGATCCTGGGCACCGACGCACCGGCCGGCTCGGGCGTGCAGCCGCTCGGCATCCTGCGCATGGTGGCGATGCTGTCCTCTCTGGGCGACGTGGCGGCCGAGACCGCCTTCTGCTTCGCCACCGGCAACACCGCGCGGATGCGCAAGCTCGACGCCGGCATCATCGAGCCCGGCTGGTCGGCCGATTTCGTCTTCCTCGACACCGCCCAGCACTCCGCCGGCGCGTCGCTGCTGGAGAGCGTGCAGCTCGGCGACCTGCCGGGCGTCGGCATGACCGTGATCGACGGCGTGGTGCGCAGCCAGCGCAGCCGCAACACCCCGCCGGCCACCCGGGTGCCGGTGGTGGTGAGGGGATAGAGCGGGCAGCGAGCTTAGAGTCCCGCCGGTCTCACAGCCCGAAATCCTCGCGGAAGCGGTCGATCTGGTGCATCCGCTCGTGCAGGATCGTCACGATCCCGATGTCTCCGTTCGACAGCCTTCGCCAATAGACAAAATGCCGTTCGTACCGGAAGACGTAGCCCTCGACGCCGAATGCGGCCGGGACCGGTCTCGACATCACCCCATGGGTCTCGATCGCATCGAAGGCTTCGAACAAGCCGGTGATGTAGCGATCCGCCTGTTCGGTTCCCCAGCGGTCTCGCGTGTACCGATAAATCTCGTCGAGACGGTGCGAGGCCGCCTCCTGGACGCGGACGGCCGCCATCAGGTCCGGTTGCGCGCGATGACCTCGGCCGCGGTCAGCGGCTTGTAGGAAGACTCCGGCGCCGCGAAGGCGTGGCGAAGCTCGGTCTTCAGCCGGTCGAACGCTTCCTTCTCCGTACGCTCCTTGTCGCGACGGATCAGGTCCCGGATGTACTCGCTGACGTTCTCATAGGATCCGTCTTCGCCCACATTCGCAGCCACGAAGTCGCTCAGCGCACCGCTGAGGCGGACCGTCATCGTCGTGGTTCGGGACATACGTATTCTCTCATGGTGTGCGTCTTCAATATAACCATAAATGAATACGATGTCAGCCGGGCGCGCCGAGTGAAGCCTGCGTCGGCATGACCGTGATCGACGGCGTGGTGCGCAGCCAGCGCAGCCGCAACACCCCGCCGGCGACCCGGGTCCCGGTGGTGGTCAAGGGGTAGGGCTACAGCACGAAATCGGCCGCGGTCAGCGGGACATCGACGAAGATCTGCACCAGGAAGTCCGTGCGCGTGTCGCCGTCCACATCCGCCCGGACCAGGGCGCTGCGCCCGGTCCCGACCGGCGTGATCAGCAACTCGGCTCCCGCGCCGGTGAAGGCGCCGGTGACGATGGCGAAGGCGGTGTCGCCATTCGCGGCATCGCCATCGGCGTCGATGGCGCCGAGATCGACGATGTCGCCCTCGGCATGGGAGAAGTCGAGGATCCGTTCCCGCGCATTGGCGTTCGAGGTGACCGTGGTGTCGGCCAGCGACGTGTAGACAAAGCGGTCGGCCCCGGTCGCGTCGTAGAGATCGTCGCCGTAGAGATCGTCATTGCCGGCGCCGCCGATCAGCGTGTCGTCGCCGGCCCCGCCCTGCAGCCCGTCATGGTAGGCCGCACCGTCCAGGTGATCGTTGCCGTCCCCGCCGTAGAAGTAGTCGGCATAGTCCGCCCCGGTGGCGATGTCGTCGCCGCCCATGCCGTGGAAGCTGTTGATCGCGCCCAGGCCGCGCAGGATGTTGACGCCGTCGTCGCCGGTCACGCTGATCCCGCGCAGCCGGCTGCCCTCGATGATCTCGATCCCGGTCAGCACGTCGCCCTCGGCATCGCCGCCCGTGCTGATTCCGGTGGTCAGGTTGATGGTCGGGCCGACCGGGCTGTCGGCATAGCTGACCGTGTCGATGCCCGCGCCGCCGATGAGGTGGTCGGCCCCGGCGCCGCCATCGAGCAGGTCGTCGCCGTCACCCCCATCCAGGATGTCGGCGCCGGCCGCCCCGAAGAACGTGTTGTCGGCGGCGTCGCCGGCCAGGGTGTCGGCGAAGCGGCTGCCGCGGAGGATCTCGACGGCGTCGCCGAAGCTGTCGCCCTCGGCGTCGCCGCCATGGGCCGCACCGGCCGCGAGATCGATCGCGATCCCGCCCTGGCTGCGGGCGTAGTCGACCGTGTCGGTGCCGACCCCGCCGGTGAGCTGGTCGGCGCCGGCGCCGCCGTCCAGCACGTCGTCCCCGGCGGCGCCGTCGAGGGCGTCGTCGCCGTCCAGGCCGTTCAGCGCATCGGCCTCGGCACTGCCGGCCAGGCTGTCGGCGAACAGGCTGCCGTCCAGGATCTCGACCCGGTCGAGGAACCGGTCGCCCTCGGCGAAGCCGCCATGGGCCGTGCCCGCGGTCAGATCGATGGTCACCCCGGCATCGCTATAGGCGTAGCTGACTCGGTCGTGGCCAACGCCGCCGATCAGGCTGTCGCCGCCGCGGCCGCCGCGCAGGGCGTCGTCGCCGTCGCCGCCGTCCAGCAGGTCGGCGCCGTCGCCGCCGTTGAGGATGTCGTCGCCGGCCAGGCCGCGCAGGACGTCGGCGCCGGCCAGGCCGCGCAGGGCGTTGCCGCCGGCATCGCCGATGAGAGTGTCGTCGAACAGGCTGCCGCGGACGATCTCGAAGCTGTCGAGCAGGACGTCCCCCTCGGCGTCGCCGCCATGGGTGGCGCCGGTGGTCAGGTTGACCGAGACGCCGGCGGCGCTGTCGCCGTAGTTCAGGATGTCGATGCCCGCCCCGCCGGTCAGGGTGTCGGCGCCGGCGCCGCCATAGAGATTGTCGTCGCCGTCGCCGCCCTCGAGCCAATCGTCGTCGCCCAGGCCGCGCAGCAGGTCGCCGCCGCCGAGGCCGTAGAGGCTGTCGTCCGGGTCCGCGCCGAACAGCCGGTCGTCGCCCTCGGTTCCGATCAGGATGGTCATCTCCCCCTCCCAATGCGTTGGACTATGCCGCATGAAATCTTATTCCGTCGGGAAGCTTAAAGATTTCGACGGGATGGAGTCTATGGCCCTCGTGTGAAATCTTCTTCTGCCGACCCCGCGGCAGAACCGCCCGCATAGTCCGTTCGGATGATGTGGCCGTGGCTTCCGGAGGGTAGGGTCCGGCCGAGGATGCCTGGAGGCGTCGGCGACCAGTGTGAGGCGGCTCCCATGACCGACATCTACGGCGACGACAACCCTAACACCCTGCACAGCACGTTCGCCGGCGACTCCCTCTACGGCCGGGGTGGCGATGACAGGCTGTCAGCGCTCGGCAGCTTCAACAAGCTTTACGGCGAGGCCGGCAACGACGTCCTGTTCAGTCGCGACGGCTTCAACGAGCTGTATGGCGGGGATGGCAATGATACCGTCGACTACAGCCATGCCCCTATTATCGAGGGAGGCGTCCGTGCCGCGATCGGCATGCACCTCTCCGGCGGCGGGCCCGCCTACGGCGACACGATCGGAGCGGATGTCGAGAATCTCACCGGGACGCAGTTCAGCGACGACCTGTCCGGATCCGATGCCGACAACGTCCTCCTGGGGGACCCCGGTTTCGCAAGCTCGGGTTCGGGTGACGATCTCTCCGGCGAGGGCGGCAACGACGTGCTTTATGGCTTCCGGGGCGACGACAAGCTCGATGGCGGAGCCGGCGCCGATGTTGTCTATGCCGGCGCCGAAGACGACAGGCTCTACGGCAGTGCCGGCGCCGATATCCTGTTCGGTGAAGAGGGCGAGGATGTTCTGCGCGGCGACGACGGCGATGATCGGTTGGGTGGTGGGGACGGCGCCGACATCCTGCTGGGCGGCGCCGGCCTCGATACCGCCAGCTATCTGGTGAGCTCCGCCGGCGTGACCGTGACGATCGGCGACTATGGGCTCGGCGGCGAGGCGGAGGGGGATCTCGTCGCGCCGGATGTCGAGAACATCGAAGGCACCTACTACGCGGATGTGCTCACCGGCTCTGCCGCGGACAATGTGCTGGACGGCGGCGGCGTCGGCATCTCCCCCTACACGGGCGGCGATGACAGGCTCTCCGGGCTCGGCGGAAACGACACGCTTCGCGGCAATCTAGGCAACGATCTCCTCTACGGCGGCGCCGGAGCCGACCGTCTCGACGGCGGCAGAGACACCGACACCGCCAGCTACTACACCAGCTCGGCCGGGGTCACGGTCAACCTCGTCAGCGGCACCGGCAGCGGCGGCGAGGCCCAGGGCGACATTCTGGCCGAGATTGAGAACCTGTCCGGCAGCCAGGGCAATGACAGCCTCGTCGGCAACACCGGCGCCAATGTGCTGCAGGGCTGGGCCGGCAACGATGCGCTCGTCGGGGCGGGCGGGCGG
>NZ_JBQJIK010000007.1:0-132075 GCF_052078665.1 Inquilinus sp. CA228
GAGCGCGTCCTCTCCCGCCAGGCGGGAGAGGCAATCCGTTCCACCCGCTGCAAGAATGCTCTCATGACCGCCCTCGCCGAGGACGGCGGCGCCATCCGGCGGTCGCTGCGGCGGGCCGGGCGCAGGCGGCGGATCGAGGCCTGGCTGCTGCTGGCGCCGCTGGTCGCCTTCCTGCTGCTGGTGTTCGTGGCGCCGATCGCCGGCATGCTGTGGCGCGCCGTCGACGACCGCGACGTGGCCCCGGTGATGCCGCGCACCGTCGCCGCCCTGGCCGGCTGGCACGGCGACGGGCTGCCGGGCGAGGCGGCCTTCGCCGCGCTGGCCGCCGACCTGGCGCAGGCCCGCACCGACAAGTCCCTGCCGGCCGCTGCCCGGCGGCTGAACTACGACCGCAACGGCTGGCGCACGGTCGTCACCAACACCGCGCGCAAGCTGCCCGACTCGCCGCAGGGCAGCTGGCAGGAGACGCTGACGGCGCTCGACCCGGCCTGGGGCAACCCCGAGATCTGGGGCGCCATCGCCCGCGCCGCCGGGCCGACCACCGATTTCTACCTGCTGGCCGCGCTGGATCTGCGCCGCGACGCCGCCGGGGCGATCCTGCCCTCCCCGCCGGAGGAATCGATCTATCGCGCGGTGTTCCTGCGCACCTTCCTGGTGGCGCTGTCGGTCACCGCGCTGTGCCTGGTGATCGGCTTCCCCGTCGCCTATCTGCTGGCCACCCGGCCGCCGCGCATCGCCAACATCCTGATGATCCTGGTGCTGCTGCCGTTCTGGACCTCGCTGCTGGTCCGCACCACCGCCTGGGTGGTGCTGCTGCAAACCAACGGCGTGGTCAACGAGATCCTGATCGGGCTCGGGTTGGTCGGGGAACCGCTGCAGCTGGTCTACAACCGGGTCGGCGTGCTGATCGCCATGACCCACGTGCTGCTGCCTTACATGATCCTGCCGCTGTACAGCGTCATGCGCTCGATCCCGCCGGCGCATCTGCGCGCCGCCTATTCGCTCGGCGCCCGGCCGGTCGGCGCCTTCCTGCGGGTCTACCTGCCGCAGACCCTGCCCGGGATCGGCGCCGGCGCCCTGCTCGTCTTCATCCTGGCGCTCGGCTACTACATCACCCCGGCGCTGGTCGGCGGGCCGGCGGACCAGATGATCAGCTGGTTCATCGCCTTCTACACCACCAGCACGGTCAACTGGGGCATGGCCTCGGCCCTCGGCCTGCTGCTGCTGGTCGCCACCCTCGCCCTCTACGCGGTCTATGCCCGGCTGGTGGGTGCCGACCGCATGCGGCTGGGCTGAGCGCCATGAGGATGTTCGAAAGCCTCGCGTTCTGGCGCGCCCTGCTGTGGCTGACCGGCGGCGCAACCCTGCTGTTCCTGATCGCGCCGATCCTGGCGATCATGCCGCTGTCCTTCAACGGCGGGTCGTTCCTGGTCTATCCGCTGGACGGCGTGTCGCTGCGCTGGTTCGCGGAGTTCTTCCAATCCGAGCGCTGGATGGGGGCGCTGGCCAACAGCCTGATCGTCGGCGGCGCCACCACGGTGCTGGCGACCGCGCTGGGCATCCCCGCGGCGCTGGGGCTGAACCACGCGCCGCTGCGCTTCCGCGGGCTGCTGACCGGCCTGCTGCTGTCGCCGATGATCGTGCCGGTGGTGATCGTGGCCGTGGGCCTGTACTTCGCCTTCGCCGCGGTCGGGCTGACCAACAGCTATGCCGGGCTGATCCTGGCGCACACGGCGCTGGCCGCGCCCTTCGTCGTCATCACCGTCGGCGCCACGCTGCAGGGGCTGGACCGCAACCTGCCGCGCGCGGCCTCCAGCCTCGGCGCCCGGCCGACCACCGTGTTCTTCCAGGTGACGCTGCCGCTGATCCTGCCCGGCGTGGTGTCGGGCGCGCTGTTCGCCTTCGTCACCTCCTTCGACGAGGTGGTGGTGGCGCTGCTGCTGGCCGGGCCGGGCCAGCGCACCCTGCCGCGCGAGATGTTCAACGGCATCCGCGAGAGCATCACCCCGACCATCACCGCCGCCGCCAGCGTGCTGATCGTGGTCTCGACCCTGATGCTGGTCGCGATCGAGGCGCTGCGCCGCCGCGGCGAAAGGCTGCGGGCCCGGCGCTGACTTGCCCGCCCCGGCGTGTCGGGAGTACTGAAGCGCATGCTTCAGCATCCGCAGCCGCTCGACCTGATGTTCCAGGCCCTGGCCGACCCCAGCCGGCGGGTGATGGTCGAGCGGCTGAGCCGCGGCCCCGCCTCGGTCAGCGAGCTGGCCAGGCCCTTCGCCATGTCGCTGTCGGCCGTGGTGCAGCATCTGGCGGTGCTGGAGGCCAGCGGCCTGGTGCGGTCAGAGAAGATCGGCCGCGTGCGCACCTGCCGGATCGAGCCGGCGGCACTGCACACGGCCGAGCAATGGCTCAGCGACCGGCGGCTGAACTGGGACCGCCGGCTCGACCGCCTTGGTGATTACCTCGCCAAGGCGACGGACGAGCCCTCCTCCTAATTCACCGGCCCCGCCCCGCCGATATCCTCCATCGCCGGCTCCGCGGCCGACTGGCCGGTGGCGCGGTTGATCAGCACGGTGACGACCCACAGCCCGACGCCGATCGCCAGCAGGACACCGGCGATCGTGTACTGCTCGGGGTTGCGCCCGGTCCAGGGGCCGGCGAGGAAGGCGCAAGTCGCGGCGCCCACCACCGGCAGGAAGGTCGGGGTGCGGAAATGGCTGTGCTCGACCGGGTCGCGGCGCAGCACCAGCACGGCGACATTGACCACGGTGAAGACGCAGAGCAGCAGCAGCGCCGTGGTGCCGCCCAGCGCCGGCACGCCGCCGACGAAGCCGATCAGGCCGAAGGCCAAGAGGGTGGTGAAGCCGATGGCGAGGTAGGGCGTGCGCCGCCCGGCATGGACCTTGCCCAGAATGCTGGGCAGCACCCGCTCCCGGCTCATGCCGTAGACCAGCCGGCTGGCCATCAGCATGTTGATCAGGGCGCTGTTGGCGACCGCGAACATGGTGATGAAGCCGAAGATCTCCAGCGGGAAGCCGGGGGCGCCGGCCTGCACCACCTGGAGCAGCGGCGTCTCGCCCTCGCCGAGCTGCTCCGGCGCCACCAGGGTGATGGCCGAGATCGAGACCAGCACGTAGATCGCGCCGGTGATGAACAGCCCGGCCAGCAGCACTTTCGGAAAGATGTTGCTCGGCTCGCGGCACTCCTCGGCCATGTTGACCGAATCCTCAAAGCCGACCATGGCGAAGAAGGCCAGGGTGGTAGCCGCGATCACCGACCAGAACACGCCGCGGTCGGTGGTGGCGAACTGGGTGACGCGCGAGACGTCGCCCTCGCCGGCCCCGATCGCCCACAGCCCGATGCAGATGATGATCAGGAGGCCGGTCAGCTCGACCAGGGTCAGCACGACATTGGCCTTCACGCTTTCGCCGACGCCGCGGAAGTTGACGATCGCGACCACCGCCATGAAGGCCAGGCCGATCAGGGTGACGCCGCCGGGCGACAGCCCGAGGCTGAAGGCGTTCGACAGGTTGGCGGCGAAGGCGCGCGAGGCGGTGGAGGCCGAGGTGATGCCCGAGCACATCACCGCGAAGGCGACGATGAAGGTGATGAAATGGATGCCGAACGCCTTGTGCGTGTACAGCGCGGCGCCGGCGGCGCGCGGGTATTTGGTCACCAGCTCGAGATAGCTGAACGCGGTGACCAGGGCGACGGCGAAGGCCACCAGGAAGGGCAGCCAGACCACGCCGCCGACCTGCTTCGCCACCTGCCCGGTCAGGGCGTAGATGCCGGTGCCGAGAATGTCGCCGACGATGAACAGCAACAGCAGCCAAGGCCCCATCACGCGGTGCAGGCTCGGCTCCACGGCCGGCGTGCTGCCGCCTTCTTTGGCGATATCGACCATCAATTCCCCCTTCCGACGATCGTATGCGGATATGCATGAAACAGCATTTCCCTGGGAATGTCGCCCCAGCTCCGCCCGCGACCGCCGCCGGGTGCTCTGCGCCGAAGCGGAGAGCACCCGGAGGAGAGGCGGTCAGTCCTCGAAACCGGTCGATTCCGCCAGGCTGCGCCACTGTTCGAGCTCCCGGGCGACGAATTCGTTCTTGGCCTCGATCCGCTCGACCGTGTCGCGACCGAGCGGCAGGCGCACCGGCGGCTTGTCGGCGGCGACCACGGCGCGCAGGGCCTGGGCCAGCTTCTTCGGGTCGCCGGGCTGCTGATAGTTGTGCCCGGCCGCGAAGTCGCGCATCCGGCCGACCGTCTCGGCATAGTCGGCGATCTCGGCCTGGGTGCGGATCAGCGAGCTGCCGTCCAGGAAGTTGGTGCGGAAGAAGCCGGGCTCGACCACCGTGGCGTGGATGCCGAGCGGCGCCAGCTCCGCCGCCAGCGCCTCGCTCAACCCTTCGACCGCGAATTTGGTGGCGCCGTAGACGCCCCAGCCCGGATAGGCCTGGTAGCCGCCGACCGAGGAGATGTTGAGGATGTGGCCCGAGCGCTGACGCCGCAGCTGCGGCAGCACCGCCCGAGTGACGTTCAAGAGGCCGAAGACATTGGTGCCGAACAGCCGCTCGACCTCGCCGGCATCCGCCTCCTCGACCGCGCCGAGCAGGCCGTAGCCGGCATTGTTGACCAGGACGTCGATCCGGCCGAAGCGCTCGACCGCCGCCTGCGCCGCCGCCTGGGCCTGGGCCTCGTCGGTGACGTCGAGCGTCAGCGGCAGCAGGTTCGGATGATCGCCGAAGCGCTCGGCGACGGACTTCGCGTCCCGCGCGGCCGCGGCCACGGCGTCGCCGCCATCCAGCACCGCCTGGGTGATCTCGGCGCCGATGCCACGCGACGCCCCGGTGATGAACCAGACCTTCATGATGCCCTCCTTCGGATCGCCGGACCGCCCCGCGGCCCGTTCATGCTTCCGAATTTAGGAGCTGGAAGATTGAACAATAATCCGTTCAATCTTCCATTGGTCATTGAGAAAAGGTCATCAATGCATGGCGCGGATCGACTTTCCCGGCCTCTCCGCCTTCGTCGCCGTGGCGACCCATCGCAGCTTCCGCCGGGCTGCGGCGGAGCTCGGCGTCTCGCCCTCCGCGGTCAGCCATCTGCTGCGCGACCTGGAGGAACGGCTGGGCGTGCGGCTGCTGAACCGCACCACCCGCAGCGTCGCGCCGTCCGAGGCCGGGGCACGGCTGCTGCAGCGGCTGCAGCCGATGTTCCGCGACCTCGGCGACGCGCTGGAGGAGGTCAACCGGTTCCGCGACGTGCCGGCCGGCACGCTGCGCCTCAACGCCGCCCACCAGGCGGCGCGGATGGTGCTGGCGCCGATCATGGCGAGGTTCGTGCGGACCTATCCGCAGATGCGGCTGGAGATCGTCGCCGACGACGACCTGGTCGACGTCGTGGCCGGTGGCTTCGACGCCGGGCTGCGCTTCGGCGAGAGCCTGGAGCTGGACATGGTCGCCGTGCGCTTCGGCCCGCGTCAGTGCTGGGCCGTCGTCGCCGCGCCCGCCTATCTCGACGGGCGCGAACGGCCCCGCACCCCGCACGATCTCAAGGGCCATGACTGCATCCGCTACCGGTTCCACAGCGGAACCTTCTTCCGCTGGGAGTTCGAGAAGGACGGCGAGGCGCTGGAGGTCGAGGTCGACGGCCCGCTGACGCTGGGCGACCAGGAGCTGATGCTGCGGGCGGCGCTGGACGGGGCCGGCATCGCCTGCGTGTTCGAGGCGGTCGCCGCCCCTGCCCTGGCCGACGGACGGCTGGTCCGCCTGCTGGAGGACTGGTGCCCGGACTTCCCCGGCTTCTTCCTGTACTACCCCAGCCGGCGGCAGCTGCCGCAGGGCCTGCGGGCGTTCATCGACATGGCGCGCGAGGAATGGCCGGACGCCTGACGAAACCGGGGAAAGCCGCCACGAAACCCTTCCGTTACAGAATTATTGATCTCGTCGAAAGAATTTAAGCTCAAGACTCCTGACAAAATCTTCCGCAAAATTCTCTCGGAAGATTTCAGCGGCGCCGGCGACTCATGATATCCGGCGCCGCCCTGCGAAGGGGGAGCATCGGCATGGCGATTATCGAGGGAACCGAGCAGGACGATATCCTGACCGGCACCGAGACCGACGATTCGATCTACGGCTATGGCGGCGACGACACGCTCGACGGCGGCGCGGGCGCCGACCGGATCGAGGGCGGGGCCGGGATCGACACGCTGTCCTATCAGCCGTCCAGCGGCGGCGTTTCCGTCAGCCTGCTGCTCGGGACCGCGACCGGCGGGGATGCCGAGGGCGACAGTTTCAGCGGCATCGAAGGGCTGACGGGGTCCTACTACGACGACAGGCTGGCCGGCGACACCGGGGCGAACACTCTCCTGGGCGGCGTCGGCGCCGACGTGCTCTACGGCCACAGCGGCGACGACCGGCTCGAAGGCAGCTGGGGCGACGACATCCTGGTCGGTGGCCCCGGCGCCGACACGCTGGTGGGCGCCGCCGATCAGGCGGACTGGGCCTCGTACCACACCAGCGCGACCGGGGTGAGCGTCGATCTCGCAACCGGAACGGGCAGCGCGGGCGACGCGCTCGGCGACGTCCTGACCGGAATCGAGAGGGTGCTGGGATCGGCCCATGACGACACCCTGACCGGCAGCGGCGGCAACGATCGGCTCCAAGGCGCGGCGGGCGACGACGCGCTCTCCGGCGGCGACGGCATCGACGCGCTCTATGGCGGCGCCGGCGCCGACACCCTGCTCGGCGACGCCGGGAACGACATTCTCGAAGGTGGTGCGGGGGCCGACCGGCTCGACGGCGGCGCCGGCAGCAACACGGCGTCCTACCGGCATTCGGCCGCCGCGGTGACGATCGATCTTGCGGCCGGCGCCGCATCGGGCGGCGATGCGGCGGGCGATACCTATGCCGGTATCGCGAATATCCGCGGGTCGGCCCATGACGACGTGCTGTCCGGGGATGCAGGGGTCAACATCCTCTACGGCCAGGCCGGGGACGACCTGCTCAACGGCCATGGCGGGAAGGACCTGCTGATCGGCGGGGATGGCATCGACACGGTCACCTTCGCCGACGCGACCGCCGGGGTGCATGTCCGGATCGGCGCCGATCCGACCTATCGGACCTGCGAGATCCGGGAGGTCGAGAACCTGATCGGGTCCGCCTTCGACGACACGCTCGGCGGCACCGGGGCCGCGAACCGCATGGAAGGCGGGGACGGCGCGGACTGGCTGGTCGCCGCCGGCGGCGACGACATGCTTCTCGGCGGCAGCGGCAACGACCGCATGGACGCGGAGTATGGCGCCGATGTGCTGACCGGCGGTGCCGGCGCCGACAGCTTCATCTACCGGGTGTTCAGCGACAGCACCGTGGACGCCGCCGGCCGCGACCGGATCGAGGATTTCTCAGCGGCCGAGGGCGACAGGATCAACCTGCGGGACATCGGCGCCGACGGCTCCTGGAACGGCAAGTTCACCTTCACCGCGGGCGGCGCCTTCACCGGCCTCGCCGGCGAGCTGATCGTCGTCGCCGGGGACGGCTTCTCCGCCGTCTATGGCGACCGCGACGGCGACCGGGTGGCGGAGCTGGCGATCGACGTGGTCACCGCCACCGCGCTGACCGCCGCCGACTTCGTGCTCTGAACGGAAAAGGCCCGGACCGAGGTCCGGGCCTTTCCTGTCCGACGCGTGCCGGCTGCCTACGCCGCGGTGGAGCGCAGCATCCAGGCGGTCTTGTCGTGATAGGTGATCCGGTCGGTCAGCAGGTCGACGGTCGAATCGTCGCCGGCCTTCTCGCCCACCGCCAGGGCGGCCTTGGCCTGCTCCGACAGCAGCTCGTGGCTCTTGAGCAGGTCCTTGACCATGGCCGAGCCGTCGATCCCGTCCTTGGGTGGCGACACCTTGGTCAGCTCCGAGAAGGCCTTGAAGCTGCCCGGCGCATAGTCGCCGAGGGCGCGGATCCGCTCCGCCACATCGTCCACCGCCGCGAACAGCTCCTTGTACTGCTCCTCGAACATCAGGTGCAGCGAGCGGAACTGCGGGCCTTCCACGTTCCAGTGATAGTTCTGGGTCTTGATCTGGAGGGCGTAGGTATCGGCCAGCACCTGCTTCAGCGCGTCCACGACCGGTGTATTGGAGGCCTTGCTCATCACCCTTCTCCTGCTTTTCAGAAGCGTTCCGGCCCGTGCCCCGAGCCGATGCCACGGATTGGTAAATGGCCCCGATCCGGCGGAGTTCCAATCGATCCGTCGGATCGGGCCAATCAACCCTCCTTATCGGAAAAAGCAGGTCGAATTCCACCTGTGATCCGGAATGGGTCCGGACGGACTCAGCCGGGGCAGTTGCCCGGCGCCGGCTTGCCGGCGAAGCGGTCGCGGATCCAGGCCAGCTGGTCGGCCACCGTCTCGCCCATCGCCGGATCGTGGTCGAGCCCGGGATAGGAGCGGAAGGTCACCGCCTGGCCGTTGCGGCAGGCCCGGTCCACGGTCTCGACGATGCCGGGCAGCGGCACGGCGGAATCGGCCTCGCCCGCGATCTCGAAGATCGGCCCCTTGATCGGCGCGGCGCCGGCCGCGTTCTGGTCGAAGAAGCTGCGCACCGGCGCGGCATCGCCCCAGCCCGGCTTGACCATCGCCGCGGTGCCGACGCCGTGGTAGCTGGCATAGCCATAGAGCCAGCAGCCCTGGGTCGTCACCTCGCGATAGCGGGCCATGCCGGCGGCCGACAGGATGTCCTCGGGCCGGGCCTCCGGCGACCGGGTGTGGATGGCATAGGCGATCCAGGCCAGGTAGAAGCCGGCCCCCGCGGTCTCCTCCGGATGGCTCACCAGCCGCGCCAGATGGGTCGCGCCGGCGACCGAGACGGCGCCGAGATAGCCGGGGTCCTGCAGCTTCGCCTGCAGCTCGGCCACGCCCCAGGCCGCCGCCCCGCCCTGGGAATGCCCGTCGACCACCCAGCTCCGGCCCAGGCTGGGCACGGCCGATCGGGCGGCCGGGATCGAGTGGACGACGTCGAGCGCCTGGGCCGCCTTGTCCATGTAGCGATGGGCGCCTGCGGTGCCGAGGCCGTGATAGTCGGTCGCCACCACGGCGAAGCCGGCCTCCAGCATCTGCGACAGGCCGAGCCCGCCGTAATAGACGTCCGACATCGCCGAAGGTGCGCAGGCGCGGGCGACGCCGCTGGTGCCATGCGCCCAGGCGATCACCGGCCAGCCGCCGGCCGGGACCGGGCCGGCCGGGACCAGCACGACGCCGGAGGTGGCCACGTCGGCGCCGGCCGGCTCCGCCGAATGGTAGAGGATGCGGACCGCCGAGGCGCCGGCCGGCAGGGTGTAGCCGGTGAAGGCCTCCTGCCGCAGCAGGTCGCCCGGTTTGGTCGAGGCCAGATTTGCCGGCGTGTCGTAGAAGGCGGTGATCGGCAGGGCGGTCGACTGCTCCATCTTGACTGCGTCCGGCACCGTCTCCGGCAGGCCGGGCTCGTCGGCCCGGGCCGGCAGCAGGCCGAGCAGCACCACTCCGCCGGCCGCCCACAGCCATGCCGACCGACGCCTCGGCCGGACTCCGCGATTGCCGCTTGCACGCATTCTCCGCCTCCTTCCAATTGCCAGATCAAAACACGAATTTATATTCGTGTTTTGATCTGGCAGCCGTCAAGCCCGCTTTCGATGGCGAGCTGCCGGCCTGCCCTCCTAGACTGGCACGGCATCAGGACGAGGAACGGCATGGCCCGCAGCCGACAGGAGGAATCGGAGACCACGATCGAGCCACGCCGCCGGCCGCGGCAGGACCGGTCGCGGGAGATGGTCGAGCGCATCCTCGAGGCCGGCCGGTCACTGCTGCAGGAGGTCGGCTTCAAGGGCCTGACCACGATCGCCATCGGCGAGCGGGCCGGTCTGTCGGTCGGGTCGCTGTACCAATACTTCCCGAACAAGGAGGCGGTGATCCTGGAGCTGGCCCGGCGCTGGTTTTCGGCCTTCCGCGCGGCGGTGGACGAGCAGCGCAGCCGGCCGCCGGCGCGGAGCTGGGCCGAATTCGAGCACGGCTTCCGCGGCTTCGGCGACGTCCTGGCCGGGCTCTACCGCGACCACGCCGGCCTGCTGCCGGTGCTGGAGGCGATGCAGGCCAATGCCGAGCTGCGCCGGATCGTGCAGGAGCATGACGCCGCCATCGTCGCGGCGCAGGCGGACTGGTTCCGGCGCCTCAACCCGGCGCTGGACCCGGAGACCGCGGACCGGCTGGGGCTGATGATCCTGGAGACCGGGCATGCCTGCTTCGCCGCCGCCACCGTCCGGCCGGCACCGGTCCGGGACCGGATGAAGCAGGATCTGGATTTGATGTGCCTGGCGCTGCTGCGCCCCTATCTGGCGCTGCCGTAGCAGCGAGCGGTCAGGCCCAGTCGCGCCAGCGCGCGGCGATGCGGTTGCCGACCGACAGGCGCAGGTCCTGGATGCCGGTCTCGACCTCGCGGCTGGGATGCACGCGGTTGGTCAGCAGCGTCCAGGCGATGCCGCGGTCGAGGTCGATCCACAGCCCGGTGCCGGTGAAGCCGAGATGGCCGATGGTGCGCGGCGAGCACAGGCTGCCGCCCTTCCAGCCGGGATGGCGCCGCTCCCACCCCAGCGCCCGGCCGGGGGTCGATTGCGGCGCGCAGAGCTCGACCATCGCCGCCGGGCTCAGCAGCCGGCCGCGCAGCAGCTCCAGCGCGAAGTCGAGCACGCCGCGGACGGTGCCGAACAGCCCGGCATGGCCGGCGGCGCCGCCGAGCGACCAGGCGTTCTCGTCATGCACCTCGCCGCGCAGCAGCCGGTTGCGGACGGCGCAGACCTCGGTCGCCGCCGACTGCGCCGGCACCGGCGCGAAGGACAGGCCGGTGCCGACCGGAAGCTGGTTGAAGGCGACGCCGCGCCAGCGTTCGACGACGAAGCCGAGCAGCATGTAGTTGATGTCGGAATAGACCGGCTCGGCCTTCACCGGCCAGTGCTTGCGGATCACCGCGGCGCGGCGCTGCTCGGCCGGGCCGGGCCACAGGTAGATCCGCTCCTGCGCCGGTAGGCCGCTGGAATGGTCGATCAGCCGGCGCAGCGGGATCGCGCCGTGCAGCGGCGCCGCGTCCGGCAGGTGCTTGGCCAGCGGGTCGTCGAGGTCCAGCACCCCCTCCTCCACCAGCCGCAGGATCTCGGTCACCGTGACGATGACCTTGGTCAGGCTGGCGAGATCGAACCAGGTGTCGCGCGCCAGCGGCTCCGGCTTCGGCAGGGTGGTGGCGACACCGCCCCAGCGCAGGGCGCGCTGGCCGTCCGCCGTGGCGATGCCGAGCGCCGCACCCGGAATCCGGCCGTCCTCCAGGGCCAGGGCCACGGGAGCGAAAGCATGGTCGGCGAGGGTCTCGAGGCTCATGGACACGGCTCGTCGGGGTGGACGGCGTCGTTAGAGCATGGGGGCGGCGAGGCGGCAAGACCGGGGCGGGTTGGACGACCGCGAGCCGCATGCTAGACCGGCAGCGCAACGCCCATAAGAAACGGTCGCCATCATGTCCCGCACCGCCGCCCGCGCCCTGGTCGACACCCTGCGCCTGAACGGCGTCGACACCATCTTCTGCGTCCCGGGCGAGAGCTACCTGGCCGTGCTCGACGCGCTGCACGACGTGCCGGAGATCAAGCTGGTGGTCTGCCGCCAGGAAGGCGGCGCCGCCTACATGGCCGACGCCTATGCCAAGGCCACCGGCAAGCCGGGCATCTGCTTCGTCACCCGCGGCCCCGGCATCACCAACGCCTCGGTCGGCATCCATGTGGCGCAGCAGGATTCGTCGCCGGTGATCGTGTTCATGGGCCAGGTCGGCCGCGACATGTTCGAGCGCGAGGCCTTCCAGGAGGTCGATGTCCGCAAGGTGTTCGGCTCGATGACCAAATGGGCGGCGCAGATCGACGACGCCGACCGGGTGCCGGAATTCGTCTCCCGCGCCTTCTACACCGCCACCTCCGGCCGGCCCGGCCCGGTGGTGCTGGCGCTGCCGGAGGACATGCTGGTCGAACAGACCGACGCGCCGGACGCCCGTCCCGCCGTCCCGGTCGAGACCGGCATCGGCGTCGAGGCCCTGGCCCGGCTGCGCGACCTGCTGGCCGAGGCGAAGCGGCCGCTGCTGCTGATCGGCGGCGGCGGCTGGGACGCCAAGGCCCGCGCCGACATCCAGGCCTTCGCCGAGGCCTGGGAGGTGCCGCTGACCGTCTCCTTCCGCTGCCAGGACTATGTCGACAACGACCACAGCCACTATGCCGGCGATGTCGGCATCGGCCCGAACCCGAAGCTGGCCGAGCGGGTGAAGACCACCGACCTGCTGATCGTGCTGGGCGCCCGGCTGGGCGAGATGACCACCGGCGGCTACACCCTGCTGAACCTGCCGGTGCCGGCGCAGCGGCTGGTGCACATCCATGCCGGGGCGGAGGAGCTGGGCCGGGTGTACCAGCCGGAGCTGGCGATCAATGCGGGCTCCGCCGCCGTCGCCGCGGCGCTCGCCGGCCTGTCCCCGGCCGGCGATTTGCAGGCCCGGCAGGACTGGCAGGCCCGGCAGGACTGGGTGCGCGGCGCCCGCGCCGATTACGAGGCCTGGCAGCTTCCGGTGGTGTCGCCCGGCGCGGTGCAGATGTCGGAGATCGTGCGCTGGCTGGTCGGCCGGCTGCCGCCCGACGCCATGATCTGCAACGGCGCCGGCAACTACGCCACCTGGTTCCACCGCTTCTACCGCTATCGCGGCTGGCGCACCCAGCTGGCGCCGACCAACGGCTCGATGGGCTACGGCGTGCCGGCCGGCGTCGCCGCCAAGCTGCAGCATCCGGAGCGGGTGGTGATCGCCGCCGCCGGCGACGGCTGCTTCCTGATGAACGGGCAGGAGCTGGCGACCGCGGCGCAGTACAACGCCGCCGTGGTGTTCCTGGTGATCGACAACGGCATGTACGGCACCATCCGCATGCACCAGGAGCGGGACTACCCGGCCCGGATCAGCGGCACCGCGCTGCAGAACCCGGATTTCGCGCAGCTGGCCCTGGCCTATGGCGCCCATGCCGAGACGGTGGCGCGGACCGAGGAGTTCGCGCTGGCTTTCGAGCGCGCGGTCGCCGCCGGCCGGCCGGCGCTGATCTGGATCAAGCTGGACCCCGAGGCGATCACCCCGCGCGCCAGCCTGAGCCAGATCCGGGCGACGGCGCAGCAGGCGAAGGGTTAGGCCCAGCCCGCCATCAGCATCAGGGCCCCCGCCCCGGCGGCGACGCCGAGCAGGACGTTGCGGCGGAACAGCAGGAACACGGCGAGGCCGAGCGCGGTGGCGCCGGCCCGCTCGGCCATCGAGGTCGCGGCCAGGGGGCCCGCCGGCAGCAGGATCATGCGCGCGATCAGCCCGGCCAGGATGGCGTAGGCGACGCAGCCGACCCAGTCGAGCAGCGCCCCGCCCTCGCGCACCCGGCCGCCGAGATAGACGCCGAGCGCCCGCCAGAGATAGGTGGCCAGCGCCGCGCCCAGCAGCATGGCCCAGGGCAGCGCCTCAGCCATGGCGGCGCCGCCACAGGCGGTCGGCCAGGAAGGCGGCGGTGCCACCGATCAGGCCGGTGGCCAGCAGCCCCCATTCCGGGTCGAGCTGGTAGAATGGCGGCCCCAGCGCCGCGCCCAGCACCATGGCGCCGAGCCGCGCCCGGTTCCTGAGATCCGCGGTCAGCACCAGGATGAAGTAGAGTGGGTTGAGGAAGACGAGGCCGAGCGAGACCGAGGCCGGCACTGCCTCGACCAGGTAGTAGCCGACCGCGGTCCAGGCGATGCAGGACGCCCACAGGATGCCGGCGAAACCGACGAAATAGGGCAGCCGCTGCTCCGGCGGCAGGGTCGGGCAGACCCGCATCCCTTGCACCCAGCCGGTGACGGCGACCAGATGCGCGGCGGCGTACTCCCACCAGCGCGGCCGGCCCGGCACGCGCAGCCCGGGCAGCAGCACCAGCGTCATCGGCAGCAGCCGGACATTGACCAGCGCCACCGCCGCGACCATGGCCAGCAGCGAGGCGCCGACGGCATAGGCCTCGATCAGCACCATCTGGCCCGGCAGGGCCCAGCCGGTCAGGGTCGAGAGCAGCCCGACCGGCAGGTCGAGCCCGCTGGCCCGCACCAGCGAGCCGAAGCCGACATAGGAGGCGCCGAGCACCAGCATCGGCGCGCCCAGGACGTCCCGCGCCCCGCCGCGGAAGGCGGCACGGGGCGAGGCGTAGGCGCGGGTCTGGTCGGGCATGGAGTCGCTTGTAGTTCGGTGCTCGCGCCCGCCGGCATGCCGATCCGGCATGGAGGGAATGCGGCGCGGCACCCCCGCCTAGCCGAGATCCAGCATATCGAGGAACGCCTCCACCGCCTTGCTGCGGTAGTGGTCCGGATGGCGCAGCACGCGGAAGCGGCGGGCCGGGAACGGCGGGTCGAGCTGGTGCAGCGTGCCGAAGCGCAGCCCCGATTCGACCGCCAGGCTGGACAGCACCCCCGCCCCCGCCCCGGCCTCGATCGCCGCCCGCACCGCCTCGTTGCTGGCGAGCTCGAGCGCCACCGGCAGCGCCGCCGGATCGACGCCGAGCCGCCCGAGCGCCGATTCGAACACCTGGCGAGTGCCGGAGCCGCGTTCGCGCAGCACCCAGGGGCTGTCGGCGAAGCGGGCCGGCGCCACGATCCTCTCCCCGGCCCAGGGATGGCCAGCCCCGACCACCAGCACCAGCCGGTCGCCCGGCAGGCTGGCATGCTCGAAGCCGGCAAGGTCGAGATCGCCCTCGACGAAGCCGATATCGGCCCGGCCCTCGCGCACCGCCTCGGCCACCTGGGTGGTGTTGCCGATGGTGAGGTCGAGCTGCAACCCGGGATGCGCCGTCCGGAACCGGTGCATCAGCGGCGGCAGCCAGTAGTTGCCGATGGTCTGGCTGGCATGCAGCGCCAGGACGCCGCGGCGCAGCCCGGAAAGATCGTCCAGCGCGCGCTCGGCCAAAGCGGCACGGGCCAGCACCGCCCGCGCCTCCGGCAGGAAGGCGGTGCCGGCATCGGTCAAGGCGATGCCGCGGCCGACGCGGTGAAACAGCTTGGTGGCGTGGCGCGCCTCCAGCACCTGGATCGCGGCGCTGGCGGCGGACTGGGTCAGGTTCAGCGCCTGCGCCGCACGGGTGACGTGCAGATGCTCGGCGACGGCGACGAAGATCCGCAGCTGCTCCAGGGTCATGCGCCAACCCCAGCGCAGCCGGACGGGCCACCAGCACGCGACTCGGAATTCGAGTCCATGGCGGCCACGGGCGTCATGGCGACCGCGGGGCTGGCCTCGCGCGCCCCGTGATCGATCGTCCCGACAGTGAATAAGGGTCGAATCGATCGGATTTTTCGATCATGCAGGGACATATATCATGCTTAGGGCGAGTCGGCCGAAAAGCCGCATCGCCTTTCTCGCGAACTGGGCATACCCTGTTACCATTGACGAGACGTAGGACCGAATGGCAGGCCGCGCCAAGACCTCGATCAGCGAGGCACCCGGGCCAGATAAAAATTAAGGCAGTAGTATTATCGGTCAGTTTCGACCCTATATTGATAACCAGAGCGAGCGGTGGAGAAGGGGTAGTGTCAGATATTGCGCCTCATCCGGTTCCCGACTGCGCAGCCCTCCCGGGGCCTGCGGGCGGGCGGGATGGTGCAGGACCTCGTCGGCCACCCGATTCTCGCCGCAAATCCCGGCCCATCATGTGCCGGCAACAGACGCCCAGAAGCTGCGGTAGAAACGACGGATTAGGTTGAGTCTCGATCCTCCAACCTTTGGCGGGTGGCAATGGCACCGACCGACGATCTCTTCACCAGCTATGCGAAGTCCTACGAGGCCCGCCGCGCGGCGGAGATGTCCCTCGAAGAATTCCTGAAGGGGTGTCGCAGCGACCCGATGATGTATGCGAGCGCGCCGGAACGGCTGCTCAACGCCATCGGCCAGCCGGAAATCGTGGACACCGCCCGCGATGCCCGGCTGGGGCGGATCTTCATGAACCGCACCATCCGGGTCTATCCGGCCTTCTCCGAGTTCTACGGCATGGAGGAGACGATCGAGCGGATCGTCAGCTTCCTGCTGCACGCGGCCCAGGGGCTGGAGGAGCGCAAGCAGATCCTGTACCTGCTCGGCCCGGTCGGCGGCGGCAAGTCGTCGTTGGCCGAACGGCTGAAGGCGCTGATGGAGATCCATCCGATCTATGCGCTGAAGGCCGGGGACGACATCAGCCCGATCTTCGAGAGCCCGCTCGGCCTGTTCAACCCCGACACCATGGGCGCCGAGCTCGAGGAGCGCTACGGCATTCCGCGCCGGCGCCTGACCGGGCTGGTCAGCCCCTGGTGCCTGAAGCGGCTGGACGAGTTCGGCGGCGACATCTCGCGCTTCAAGGTGGTGCGGCTGCAGCCGTCGCGGCTGCGCCAGATCGGCATCGCCAAGACCGAGCCGGGCGATGAGAACAACCAGGACATCTCCTCGCTGGTCGGCAAGGTCGACATCCGCAGCCTGGAGACGCTGCCGCAGCACGACCCGGACGCCTACAGCTACTCCGGCGGCCTGAACCGCGCCAACCAGGGCCTGCTCGAATTCGTCGAGATGTTCAAGGCGCCGATCAAGATGCTGCACCCGCTGCTGACGGCGACGCAGGAGGCCAACTACGTCGGCACCGAGAACATCGGCGCCCTGCCCTTCACCGGCATCATCATGGCGCATTCCAACGAGTCCGAGTGGCAGGGCTTCAAGAACAACAAGAACAACGAAGCCTTCATCGACCGGATCTATGTGATCAAGGTGCCCTACTGCCTCAGGGTGACCGAGGAGCAGAAGATCTACGACAAGCTGATCCGCAGCTCGAAGCTGTCGGACGCACCCTGCGCCCCGGGCACGCTGGAGATGCTGGCGCGCTTCTCGGTGCTGTCGCGGCTGCACGAGCACGAGAACTCCAACCTCTACTCCAAGATGCGGGTCTATGACGGCGAGAGCCTGCGCGAGGTCGACCCCCGCGCCCGCAGCCTGCAGGAGTACAAGGATGCCGGCGGGGTCGACGAGGGCATGGACGGGGTCTCGACCCGCTTCGCCTTCAAGGCGCTGGCCGCGACCTACAACCACGACACCAACGAGGTCGCCGCCGACCCGGTGCACCTGATCTATGTGGTCGAGCAGATGGTGAAGCGCGAGCAGCTGCCGGCCGAGATCGAGAAGCGCTACCTCGAGTTCCTGAAGGCCGAGTTGGCGCCGCGCTACGCCGAGTTCATCGGGCACGAGATCCAGAAGGCCTATCTGGAATCGTATCACGACTACGGCCAGAACCTGTTCGACCGCTATGTCGACTACGCCGACGCCTGGATCGAGGACCAGGACTTCAAGGACCCCGACACCGGCCAGTTGCTGAACCGCGACCTGTTGAACCAGGAGCTGACCAAGATCGAGAAGCCGGCCGGCATCGCCAACCCGAAGGATTTCCGCAACGAGGTGGTCAAGTTCTCGTTGCGCTCCCGCGCCGGGAACGAGGGCCGCAACCCGAGCTGGACCAGCTACGAGAAGATCCGCGACGTGATCGAGCGGCGGATGTTCAGCCAGGTCGAGGAGCTGCTGCCGGTGATCAGCTTCGGCTCGAAGAAGGACGGCGACACCGAGAAGAAGCACGAGGAGTTCGTCGTGCGCATGGAATCGCGTGGCTACACCGAGCGGCAGGTCCGGCGCCTGGTCGAATGGTACATGCGGGTGAAGCAGGCAGGCTGAAAGGCCTTTTGGGATATGCTCTGGCATGAGCCGACGGACGGTGGTTTCGAGGACTGGAGCGGAGCGGCCATGAGGGTCCGCGAGCACCGGAAGCCCGGAAACCGACGCCCGGCGGCCATGCCAGTCGCATGTCCGGAAGGCCCTTGAGGACGGAGGTCGGAAGCGACGCAACGATGTCCATGCATATCATCGACCGGCGGCTCAATCCGGGTGGCAAGAGCCTCGTAAACCGCCAGCGCTTCCTGCGCCGGGCCAAGGCCCTGGTGCAGCGGGCGGTCCGGGACAGTTCGCGCGAGCGCAGCATCAAGGATCTGGAGCAGGGCGGCGAGGTCTCGATCCCGGTCACCGGCGTGAACGAGCCGCGGCTGCACCGCTCCAACTCCGGCGGCCTGCGCGACCATGTGCTGCCAGGCAACAAGGAGTTCGTCGAGGGCGACACGCTGCAGCGGCCGAAGCGCGGCGGCGGGGGCGGCGGCAGCGAGGGCGCGCCCGACGGCGACGGCCAGGACGAGTTCCGCTTCGTGCTGTCGCAGGAGGAGTATCTCGAGCTCTTCCTCGACGACCTGGAGCTGCCCGATTTGGCCAAGCGCAAGCTGGTCGCGTCCGAAAGCGTGGGCTGGCGGCGGGCCGGCTATTCCACCAGCGGCGCCCCGGCCAGCCTGGCGGTGACCCGGACCATGCAGCGGGCGATGTCCCGGCGGATCGCGCTGCGCCGTCCGAAATCCGGCGAGATCAAGGACGTCGAGGCCGAGATCGCGGCGCTGGAGGGCGAGGCCGACGCCGACCAGGACAAGATCGACCAGTTGCAGGAGCAGCTGGACCACCTGCTGCGGCGCAGCCGGCGCATCCCCTATATCGACCCGGTCGACCTGCGCTACCGCCGGCTGGAGGCGACGCCGAAGCCGGTGGCCCAGGCGGTGATGTTCTGCCTGATGGACGTCTCCGGCTCGATGACCGAGCACATGAAGGACCTGGCGAAGCGCTTCTTCGCCCTCCTCCACCTGTTCCTCAAGCGCCGCTACAAGCATGTCGAGATCGTCTTCATCCGCCACACCCACCAGGCCGAGGAGGTGGATGAGGAGACGTTCTTCTACTCGACCGAGAGCGGCGGCACGGTGGTTTCCACCGCGCTCGAGATGATGGCCTCGATCGTCGCCCAGCGCTACCGGCCGGAGGACTGGAACATATACGCCGCCCAGGCCTCGGACGGCGACAACCTGTCGAGCGACAGCGCCAAATCCGCCGCCCTGCTGAGCGACGAGATCCTGCCGCTGTGCCAGTACTTCGCCTATCTCGAGGTCGGCCGCGACGAGGACCCGATGTCCTCCGGCGTGGTGCCGCGCCAGACCGACCTGTGGCAGACCTACGACCGGGTGCGGAAGGCCGATGCGCCCTTCGCCATGCGCAAGGTCTGGCACCGCCGCGACATCTATCCGGTGTTCCGCGAGCTGTTCCAGCGTCGCGACGTGCAGACCGCGGGGGCCGAATGACGGATGATGCTCTGCTCTTCCCGGGCACCGACTGGGACTTCGGCACGATCCAGCGGATCTACGACCGGGTCGGACAGGTGGCGAAGGGGCTGAAGCTCGACACCTACCCCAACCAGATCGAGGTGATCACCGCCGAGCAGATGCTCGACGCCTATTCCTCGATCGGCATGCCGCTGTTCTACAAGCACTGGTCCTTCGGCAAGCAGTTCGCCCAGAGCGAGGTGCTGTACCGCAAGGGCCTGCGCGGCCTGGCCTATGAGCTGGTGATCAATTCCAGCCCCTGCATCAGCTACATCATGGAAGAGAACACGGCGACCCTGCAGACGCTGGTGATCGCCCATGCCGCCTTCGGCCACAACACCTTCTTCAAGACCAACTACCTGTTCAAGCAGTGGACCGACGCCGAGGGCATCCTCGACTATCTCGAATTCGCCAAGGGCTACATCGCGCAATGCGAGGAGCGCTACGGCCAGATGGCGGTCGAGCAGCTGCTGGACGCCGCCCATGCGCTGATGAGCCACGGCGTGCACCGCTATCCGCGGCCGCGCCGGCCGGACCTGAAGACCGAGGAGCGGCGGGCCAAGGAGCGGCTGCAGTACCAGGAGCAGGTGTTCAACGACCTGTGGCGCACCCTGCCGAACGCGCCGGCCAAATCCGGCCCGGTGCTGAGCGAGGAGCGCCGCCGCGCCCTCTTGGAGCTGCCGCAGGAGAACGTCCTCTATTTCCTGGAGAAATCGGCGCCGCGGCTGCAGCCCTGGCAGCGCGAACTGCTGCGCATCGTCCGGCTGGTGGCGCAGTACTTCTATCCGCAGTCGCAGACCAAGGTGATGAACGAGGGCTGCGCCTGCTGGGTGCACTACAAGATCATGACCACGCTGCACGAGCAAGGCGCGCTGAACGACGGCGCCTTCATGGAGTTCCTGCAGTCGCACACCAACGTCGTGTACCAGCCGGAGTTCAACGACCAGCACTACAACGGCATCAACCCCTACGCCCTCGGCCTGGGGATGATGCAGGACATCGAGCGGATCGTCGTCGACCCGACCGCCGAGGACCGCGAATGGTTCCCGGACATCGCCGGCAAGGGCGACGCCACCGCGGTGCTGCAGGACATCTGGGCGAACTACCGCGACGAGAGCTTCGTCTCGCAGTTCCTCAGCCCGCGGCTGATCCGGCAGTGGCGGATGTTCCACCTGCTGGACGATTCCGGCCAGCCGGAGCTGCGGGTGGACGCGATCCATGACGAGCACGGCTACCGCCGGATCCGCCGGGCGCTGGCCCGGCACTACGACGTCGCCTGGGTCGACCCGGACATCCAGGTGGTCGATGTCGACCTCGCCGGCGACCGCCGCCTGATCCTGCACCATAGCGTGGTGAACGGCATCCTGCTGGCCGAGAACGACACAAGGCAGGTGCTGCAGCACCTGGCCGATCTGTGGGGCTACGACGTGCTGCTGAAGGAGATCGACCCGGCCAGCAACGCCGTGCTGAAGGAACATTCCGCCAGCGCCCGGTCGACGTTCTTCTGAGCGGATCGCCCTACCCCGCCGGCTTGGCGCGGTCCAGCGCGTGCTGGGCCACGGCCGAGGTCGCGGCCGCCCCGCCGCCGGCGACGGTGACGGTCGGGAAGGCGAAGGCGATGCCGTTGGCGTCGAAGGCCTTCTTGAGCATCGCCATGGCCCGGCGGCGGATCACGAACTGCTCGCCCGGCTTGGTCATCATCTTCAGCCGGATCTGGACGGCGAAGTCGCCGAACTGCTCCACCCCCTGCATCTTCAGCGTCTCCAGGATGTGCGGCGCCATCTCCGGGTCGGCCAGGAGGGCCTTGCCGATCTCCTTGACGATCGGCTTGATCCGGTCGAGGTCGGTGTCGTAGGTGACCGAGATCGTCATCTTGTCGATCACCCAGTCGCGCGAATAGTTGGTGATCTTGTCCAGCGCGCCGAACGGGATGGTGTGCAGCGCGCCGCGGTGGTGGCGCAGCTTGAGCGAGCGCAGCGAGAACCCCTCGACCGTGCCGCGGATGCTGCCGCTCTCGATGTACTCGCCGATGCGGAAGGCGTCGTCGAACAGGAAGAACATGCCGGAGATGACGTCCTTCACCAGGGTCTGGGCGCCGAAGCCGACGGCGAGGCCGACCACCCCGGCGCCGGCGACCAGCGGCCCGATCTCCACCCCCAAAGCCGCCATGGCGATCAGCCCGGCCATCACCGCCAGCACCACGAACAGCACGTTCTTCAGGATCGGCAGCAAGGTGCGCAGCCGGGCGTGGCGCCGGGCGTCGTCGCCGGTGCCGGCCGAATTGGCGGCGACGATGCGCTGGTCCAGCCAGGCGCGCAGCAGGTGCCAGGCGAAATCCGCCACCAGGAACACGATCGCGGCATTGATGGCACCGCGCAGCAGCTTGGTCGTCAGCGTGTCGCGCGTGGTCAGGGCGCTGAGGTCGAGCCCGAGCACGCCGGCGATGGCGAGCGCTCCGCCGATCACCAGCAGCGCGCGCAGGCCGCGCTCCAGCGACACCGCCAGCACCGAGGGCACCTCCTCCGCCGCCGCGGCACCCGGCGGGCGCAGCACATGCTTGACCGCGAGATGGGTGCCGCGGATGGCGATCGGCAGCAGCAGCAGGATGACGCCGACATAGAAGGGCGCGACCGAGCCGGTGAACAGCGCCAGCCAGACCCCGACGATGTAGAGGGTCAGCAGCCAGGTGCCGATCCGGTGGTCGTGGCCGATCCGGTCGCGGCCGTCGAAGGTCGGAGCGCGCCACAGTGCGGTCAGGGTCAGCCCCAGCAGGACGACGCCGCAGGCCAGGCCGAACAGATACCAGGACTCCCGCCGCAGCCCCAGTGTCGCCAGGACGTCGAGCGTGAACTGCACGAAGAAGAACCAGCCGACCAGGATCGCCGACCAGATGAACCAGAAGCGCGCGGTCGGCGTCGCCATCGGCACCAGCCGGAACCTCTCGGCTCCCGGTGCCAGGATGATGCGGCCCAGCACCAGCGTCACCCGCACGATCAGCACCAGCAGCAGGTAGGACAGCACGACCTCCTGCAGCAGCGGCGGCCAGTCGAACAGCAGGAAGGCGCCGATGCTGCCCAGGGCGAAGGCGAAGATCAGGCCGAGGCCGTAGAGCGAGCGCAGCCAGACCGCCTGCAGCCGGCCGTGCAGGGTGTCGAGCTGGGTGCCGATCAGCCGGCGGCGGAAGCTGGCGGACAGCCACCAGTAGAGCTTCTCGGCGCCGAAGCCGAGGCCGACGAAGACCGCCAGGGACAGGACGGTCCACAGCAGCCCCTGCGCCATCAACTGCCCGGTCAGGACCCGCCAGGCGGCGGCGAGCTCCGCCGGCAGGGTCGGGACGGCGGCGATCAGCGACCGCAGGAAGCCGCGCGTCGCCTCGATGCCGCCGGCCATGCTCTGCTGCATCCCCGCGCCCATGGCCGCCGGCCCGCTATCCACCGGGGCCACAGCGGGCGCGGCGACCTGGCTCTGCAGCCAGTTGCGGACCTCCGGGTCCTGCAGCAGCTCGGCCAGGCTGCGCAGCTTGTCCGGGCTGGGCTGGGCCGGCGCCTGGGCCAGGGCAGGAGCGCCCAGCCCGAGCAGGAGGGCGAACAGGAGCAGCAGGCGATGCATGACGGTTCCTCAGCCGATCTCGGGCGATGATAGGGCCCGCGCGCCGCGAAGCGACAGCCGTTCCCACACCGCGACGACGATCAGCACCACCGCCACGGCGGTGGCGAGCAGGAGCGGCGACAGCGCCTCCGCCGCCGGGATCAGCAGGGCCAGGAGGACAAGGCCGACCAGATGCGACAGCGGGATCCGGCCCGCGGTCGACCATTTGAACAGGGCGTTGCCGAGCAGGTACAGCGCCGACCCGCCCAGCAGGGCGATCGCGGTCTTGCTGTCGACATGGCCCTCCGGATGGGCCAGCACCAGCTCGTCCGCCACCGCGCCGACGATGATGCCGGCGACGATCAGCAGGTGGATGTAGGTGTAGGCGATGCGTGCCAGCCGACCCGGATCGTCGGCATGGGCGATGCGATGGCTGCCGCGCTCGGCGCCGATGTCGAAATAGATCCACCACATCGCCACGCTGCCGATGAAGGAAACGGCGAAGGCGGCGACGGTGGCGGCGTCCGGCTCCAGATCGGCGAAGGTGGCGCCGGTGACCAGGATGGATTCGCCCAGCGCGATGATCACGAACAGGCCACAGCGCTCGGCCAGGTGCCCGCCCTCAATGTCCCAGTCGGCGGTGGTGGAGCGGCCGAGGCCCGGCGTCCAGAAGCCGAGCGAGGGCGAGACGACTTCGATCGCCAGCGCCACGGCCCAGAGCGCCAGCCGTGCCTCCCCCTCGGCGAAGGCGCCGGCGATCCAGAACACACCGGAGAGCACGAGCCAAGCGCTGATGCGCAGGAAGTTGCGGTAGTTGCCGGGGCTGTGGCCGCGCAGCGCCGCCGCGGTGAACAGGCTGCGCCCGACCTGCATGAAGACATAGGCACCGGCGAAGCCCAGCCCCTTCTCGGCGAAGGCCTCGGGCAGCGAGGTCGACAGCACCAGCCCGGCCAGCATCAGCACCAGCAGCAGCAGGCGCACCGGCGTGCGGTCGGGGTCGAGCCAGTTGGTGACCCAGGAGGTGTAGACCCACACCCACCAGACGGCCAGGAACAGCAGCGCCGTGTGCACCGCGCCGAGCAGGGTGAAGTCCTTCAGCAGCCCGTGCGAGAGCTGGGTAATGGCGAAGACGAAGACCAGGTCGAAGAACAGCTCGACGAAGGTGACCTTGCCGTGCTCATGCGCCTTGCGCGGGCGGAGCAGGGTCCGCGGCCGGGCCTGTGTCATCTGAAGAATCCCCCGAATCCCGATGGTTCCCGATCCTATGCCCGGCCCTGCATCCGCGCGAGATGCCGCGCGGCGGCGGCGGCAGCCGCACCAGCAGCGCCCATCCCTCCCTGCCCGCTAGCGGGTGGTGTAGCCGCCATTGGCGAACAGGGTCTGGCCGGTGATCCAGCCGCCCTCGGTCGCCAGGAAGCGGATGATCGGCACGATCTCCTCGATCCTGGTCAGGCCGCCCAGGGCCGAGGCCGCGGTGTGGTAGGCCACGGAATCGGGCGTCTCGGCCGGGTAGAAGAACGGCGTGTCCATCGGGCCGGGGCCGATGTTGTTGACCGAGATGCGGCGGGCGCCGAACTCCTTCGCCGCGGCGCGAGTGAAATGCTCGACCGGCGCCTTGGCCCCGGCATAGGTCGAGTACAGCCCGGTGAAGGCGGCCAACAGCGAGGTGACGATGGTGATGATCCGGCCGCCATCCTCCAGCGTCTTGCCGGCCTCGCGGATGAAGAAATAGGCGGCCTTGGAATTGACCGCGAACATCTCGTCGTACTCCGCCTCGGTGGTCTCGACGAAGGGCTTCTTCAGCACCTTGCCGGCGGTGTTGACGGCGATGTCGACCCGGCCGAAGCGCGACTTCGCCTCGGCGAACAGGCGCTCGACCTCGGCCACCTTGGTCAGGTCGCCCTGCAGGGCGAAGGCGTCGCTGCCCGCCGCCCTGACCGCGGCGACGGTCTCGTCGGCCGCGGCCTTGGTGCCGTTGCTGTTGAAGTTGAGGACGATGCGGGCGCCGGCCGAGGCCAGGTCGCGGCTGATCAGGCCGCCGAGATTCTTGGCGCCGCCGCCGATGACGACGACCTTGTCCTTGAGGGGCTGGTGGGTCATGGCATGCTCCTGCGATCGAGGCCGAGCGAAATCCCGGCCGACCGGTGGATCTTGCCCGCGTCGGCCCTCGGGCGCCATGTGGTCGCCCGGCGGCTGCGCCGGGTCCGATGGCTGCCGGCGCTGGCGCGAGACGTCTGACCGCGGGCGTCAGCGGCCGCGTTCCAGCTCCATGATGTCGAACTGGGATTCGAGACGCGGCGACGGGAATTCGAGCCGCAGCCGGTCGCGCCCGACCCGGACCAGATAGCCGACCTGGTCGCGCTCCGCGTCGCTGCCATAGGCCTTCGGCTTGTCTTCGTGGCCGTAGTACAGCGCGCCGACATAGGTCAGCCGCTCGGCATCGGCGTCGTCGTAGAAGGCGCCGGCGGTGCGCTGCGAGCCGGAGACCTTGTCCAGCCGCAGCCCGGCCGTGTCGTCGGTGATGCGGCAGCGAAACCAGCCATAGATCACCAGCGGCAGGTTGCCGCCCAGCTTCGCCACCCGGCAGCGCCAGTCGCCGGCGAGGTCGGTGGTGCCGCGGATGGTCTCGGGCCGGCCCGACAGGATAGCGTCGAGCGTGGCCAGCGCCGCCTTGTCGCCGCTCTCGCGGGCGGCGCCGATCGCCTCGCCGCGCACGGAATCGAAGGACTCCAGCCGCTGCCGGTCGTCAGCCGACAGCTTGCCCGGAAGCGTGCCGTCGGCCCAGGCGGGACAGGCGCCGGCCAGGACCAGGACCAGCGGAAGCCATGCGCGACGTGCCATTCCCCCTCCCCTTCCGCGCGGCCGGATCAGCCGGCGTCGATGCGGTCGATGAACCAGCGGCAGAGCCGCCGCCACAGATCGTCCTTGGCGACCAGATCCTCGCAGCCATGGTCGAGATTGGGGTTGTCGTTGATCTCGATCACGAACACGCCCTTCTCGGTCTGCTTCAGATCGACGCCGTAGAGCCCGTCGCCGATCAGCTTGGCCGCGCGCACCGCCACGTCCAGCACCTCGGGCGGCACCTCGTCGAGGCCGAAGGTCTTGAAGTTGCCCCAGCCGACCTTGCCGTCCGGGGAGTGGCGGACGATCTGCCAGTGCTTCTTCGCCATCATGTACTGGCAGACGAACAGCGGCTCGCCGTCCAGCACGCCGACGCGCCAGTCATGGTCGGTCGGCATAAACTCCTGCGCCAGGATGACGTCGGAATCATCCAGCAGCTGCTCGGCCATCTGCTCCAGCTCGCGCCGGTCATTGGCCTTGAACACGCCGCGGCTGAAGGACCCGTCCGGGATCTTCAGCACGATCGGGTAGGCGAACTCCTCCTCCACTCGCTCGATGTTCTTCAGGCTGTCGACCACCACGGTCTTCGGCGTCGGGATCTTGTTCGCGAACAGGAGCTCGTAGAGATAGACCTTGTTGGTGCAGCGCAGGATCGAAGTGGAATCGTCGATCACCGGCATGCCTTCCTGCTCCGCCCTTCGGGCGAAGCGGAAGGTATGGTTGTCGATCGCCGTGGTCTCGCGGATGAACAAGGCGTCGTATTCGGCCAGGCGCAGCAGATCCTTCTTCTCGATCAGCTCGACCTCCATATCCATGGTCTCGGCCACGCGGGCGAGCTTCATGAGCGAGCGCTGGGTCGAGGGCGCGAACTCCTCCTTCGGGTTGAACAGCACGGCGAGGGTATATTTCGCCGGCTTGTTCTCCTTCGGGTTGCGCCAGCTCTGGCGCGTGTACAGGTCGAGCGTCTCGTAGAAGAAGGCCTCGGTCTCGCCCGCGATGTCGGAGATCGACAGCTCGCCGATCGAAGCGATGCGGAAGCGGTCGGTGAAGCGGACCTTGACCTCGAGGATCGGGGCGCGGAACCAGTCGAACACCCGGCGCCCGAAATCCTGGAACCGGTCGTCGTCGGCGCGGCCGAAGCTGATGATCAGCTTGAACGGGCCGCCCGGCGGCGGCGACAGCCGCTTGATCCGGCGGTTGAGGTCGTCCTCCAGATCCGGAAGGGCGATCTTGTAGAGCGTCTTCTGGCCGAGATCGAGGATGGTCTCGACCATCGGAATGACCCGGTGGGCGCGGGCCTCGGCCAGCAGCGAGACGTAGTAGCCCCGCGTCATGTAGGCAGTGGATCGCGACAGGTTGATGACCTTCGCGTCCCCTCCCTTGATCGTCTGCGGCCGGCCGATGTAGTCCCGGGTGGTGATGAGCTGGCGGCCGTCCGGGTCGCCCTTGAAGTCGCCGATACGGTCGACGACGATGATCCAACCGCTCATTGGGCCTTCCTGCTGAGCACGACCGCGGCCCTGAGTTGGGTGCGGCCGTAGCGGGCCATGCGCTCGAATTCCCGGCGCGGGATCGGGAGGTTCGCCTTGGTCGAGGCGCTCTCCATCTCCGTCACGGCGACCCAGGGATCGTGCACATAGATGAAACGCTCGTCGAAGCCGTTTGCGACCACCCAGTGCGGATTTTTTTCGCCATAGCCCCGGAACAAGCTGATCAGCACGATCGGGATCGCGCCTTCGGTAATCAAGGCGCACATTTCGGGCAATCCGAGGGCACGGTGCGCGACCTCGATCCGGCGGCGGGCGCAGCGGGCGCGGAAATCCTCCTGCACCACCGTCATCACCGCCTTCTTGTCGGGGCTGCGCACGCCGTCGAGGAACAGGATCGAATCGTCGCTGACGAAGATCCGCGCCCGCAGGCCGCGGTCATGCGCCGCCAGCGCCATGCCGTAGGGGTCGCAGCCGCCATGGCCCGAGGTCATGTAGATCGTCGTCGCCTCGCGCCACAGCCTGAGCTCCCGCGCCCGGCTCAGCTCCGTCGCCGGGTCCAGCGCCTTCAGCGCCATCAGCAGCGTCGCCGCCCCACAGGTGAAGTTGGTGGTCTGGGCGTAATAGGGCACATGCAGGTCGATCTGCGGCTGGTCTTCGATGCCCAGCCGCTTCTCGAAGCGCAGCGCGTCGGCATGGTCCTCGTAGAAGTCGAGATAGCGCCCGAAATGGCGGTAGCCGTGCTGTTGGTAGAGCGCGATCGCCTTGGCGTTGTCCGGCCGCACATCGAGCCGCAGGAGCAGCGCGCCTTCGTCATGCGCCGCCCGCTCCGCCGCCTCCAGCAGCCGGGCGCCGAGGCCGCGGCCGCGCGCCTCCGGGTCGACCGCCAGCGAGTACAGCCGCGCCAGGGCCGTGGTCCGGCGCAGCAGCACCAGGGCATAGCCGAGCAGTTGGCCCCCCGCCTCCGCCGCCAGGCAGACGGCGTGGCCGCGGGTCAAGAGGTGCAGGAAGCTGCGCCGGCTGATGCGGTCATGGTCGAAGGCACGGGACTCGATCTCCAGCAGCCGCGGCACGTCGTCGGACGTGGCGAGCCGGATGGTCTCTGCGGTCGGGGCGGCGGGTCTGTCGTCGGGCATCGCGCGGTCGAATTTCGATCCGGTTATCGCGCCGATACCGGTCCGGCACCAGGGTCATTCGGAAGCTGACGGAGAATTCATCCATCGGCCATGGGCAGTTGTGCCATCGTCTCGCGCCATGGCCGCCACCGACACCACCCTGCCCCGCCCCCGCAGCCGACTCGCGCCGCTGATCGGCGGGCTGCGCGTGGCCGCGGCGCTGCTGTGGCTGGTGCTGCTGCTCGGCGCGCCGTCGGCCCCGGATGGCTGGCAGGTCTACGGCCTGGCCTCGGTCCCGGTCGAGCTGGCGGTCGTGGTCGCCACCCTGATCCTGGTGCCGAAGCTGCGGCGGTCGCGCGGCTTCGCCACCGTGCTCGGCGGCCTCGGCCTGCTGGTCGCGGCAATCAAGCTGGCCGACCTCGTCACCCAGGTCTCCTTCGGCCGGCCGGTCAGCCTCTATGTCGACCGGCTGCTGCTGGTCAACGGCATGCATCTGGCGACCGGGGTGCTCGGCGCCGTCGGCCTGATCGGCATCACCCTGGGGGCGATCGTCGCCGGCTGGTGCATCTGGCGGGCGACGGCCCGGTCGGTGCGGCTGCTGCAGCAGGCCCTGTCCGCCACCGCCGCCCGGCGCGGCGTCGCCGGCGGCCTGGCGGCGCTGGCGATCCTGGTCTTCGCCGTCGGCCAGGCCGTGCCGGGCGCCTATGGCGCGGCCCGCTCGGTGAACGACACCGCCAGCTTCATGGTCGCCGACCAGGTCAGCCGCCTGATTCCGGCCCTGTTCATGGAGGGCCGGTTCCGGGCCGAGGAGGCGGTGGACCCGCTGGTCGGCGGGGTGTCCAGGACGCCGCTGGGCGGTCTGGGCGGCGCCGATGTCACCGTCGTCTTCCTCGAATCCTACGGCCGCAGCGCGCTGGAGGATCCGCGCTTCGACGCCCTGCCCAAGGCCGCACTGGCCGAGATGGCGCCGAAGCTGACCGCCGCCGGGGTCTACACCGCCTCCGGCTGGCTGGCCTCGCCGACCCGCGGCGGCCAGTCCTGGCTGGCCCATGCGACGCTGGCGAGCGGCATGCAGATCGACGACCAGATGCGCTACGACCTGCTGGTCACCGGCAAGCGCATGACCCTGCCCCGCCTGTTCGCCAAGGCCGGCTACCACACCGGGCTGATCGCCCCGGCGATCACCGGCAGCGAGCCCGAGGCGAAGCGCTTCTTCGGCTTCGACCAGACGCTGTTCGCCGACGATCTCGGCTATGCCGGCCCGCCCTTCGGCTGGGTGACGATGCCGGACCAGTACACGCTGGCCGCCTATGACCGCTGGCGGCAGCAGCAGCCGAAGCCGCTGTTCAGCGAGGTCGTGCTGGTGTCCAGCCACGCGCCCTGGACCCCGGTGCCGACCCTGGTCGACGACTGGGGCAAGATCGGCGACGGCAGCCTGTACCGGGGCCTGCCGGCGACCGGCGGCACGCCGGAGGAGGTGTGGAGCGACCCGGACCGGATCCGCGACCAATACGGCCAGTCCATGGCCTATTCGCTGCGCTCGGTGCTGGACTACGCCGCCCGAATCATGGGCGACCACACGCTGATGGTCGTGCTGGGCGACCACCAGCCGGCGCCGATCGTGACCGGCCCGGGCACGCCGCGCGACGTGCCGGTGCATGTCTTCAGCCGCGACCCGGACCTGGTCGCGCGGTTCCACGACTGGGGCTTCGTGGACGGGCTCAATCCCCCGCAGACCGGGCCGGTGGCGCCGATGGCGACGTTCCGGGATGCGTTCGCCAGATCCTTCTCGCCGTAAAAGCGAGCCAATTGCGCATGTCAATCTGTGAAAATGCAGAGCTGCACCTGCCGCTGCGCCTGGGTTCGCCAGCTTCTGCGCGCCTGACGAAGCGGCTAGGGTAACGTCGGAACAAATTCACGAAGGTTGCGTTGATCGAACGGTCCCTGCAGGCGGCGCCGGCAGAAGCGCTGTGGGCGGGAACCGGGTTGCGGGGGTTTGGGCCGCGCGGCGCAGCGGCTGTCGCGCGCGATGATGTTTGTCCAGGAACCGCCACAATCGCGATCGATTGTGCCGTTATGTTGCAGTGCAAAATCCGGTGGTGACGTGGGGCTGACCAGACGCCAGATCTTGATGGGCACGACCGCGCTGGCGGCGTCGTCGCTGTTCGCGTCCGGCCGGCCCGCCGTCGCCGCCCCCAGCCTGGGCGAGACCACGCCGTTCAGCATGACCTGGCTGATCGACCGGGCCAAGACCGTGTCGCAGGCGCCCTTCGTGCCGCCGGACGAGAACCTGCCGGCCGAGATCACCCAGCTGACCTATGACCAGCATCGGGCGATCCGCTTCCTGCCCGAGCAGGCGCTGTGGCGGCAGGAGAACCTGCCGTTCCAGATGCAGTTCTTCCATCTCGGCGCCCTGTTCGACAAGCCGGTCCACATCTTCCAGGTCGACGGCTATCAGGCGCGCGAGATCCTGTACCGCCAGGATCTGTTCGACCTGGGCGGCAACAAGTTCCCCGACACCCCGTCCGACCATCTCGGCTTCGCCGGCTTCCGGCTGCATTATGCGATCAACCGGCCGGAGTTCCTGGACGAGATCGCGGTGTTCCTGGCCGCCAGCTATTTCCGTTGCCTGGGCGGCAAGAACATCTACGGCCTGTCCGCCCGCGGCCTGGCGATCGACACCGGCTCGACCCGCGGCGAGGAGTTCCCGGTTTTCCGCCAGTTCTGGGTCGAGACCCCGGCCGCGGACGCCAAGCAGATCCGGCTCTACGCCCTGCTCGACAGCCCCGGCGTCAGCGGCGCCTACAGCTTCCTGATCAAGCCGGGCGAGATCACCACGGTCGATGTCGAGGCGACGCTGTATCCGCGCCACGCCATCGAGAAGTTCGGCATCGCGCCGGCGACCAGCATGTTCCTGTTCGGGCCGCAGGAGCATCGGACCTTCGACGACTTCCGGCCGGAGGTGCACGACAGCGACGGGCTGTCGATGTGGTCCGGGGCCGGCGAATGGATCTGGCGGCCGCTGCGCAACCCGTCGCGGCTGCTGATCAGTTCGTTCATGGACGAGAATCCGCGCGGCTTCGGCCTGATGCAGCGCCAGCGCTCGTACAGCAGCTACCAGGACCTGGAGGCGATGTATGAGCGCCGGCCCAGCCTGTGGGTCGAGCCGCTGAGCGGCTGGGGCCCGGGCGTGGTGCAACTGGTCGAGATTCCGACCGACGCCGAGATCCACGACAACATCGTCGCCTTCTGGGTGCCGAAGCAGCCGGTCGACACCGGCCAGGAATGGAAGCTGTCCTACCGGCTGCACTGGGGCATGAATCCCCCGGTCAGCAGCGACCGCGGCACCGTGGTGTCGACCCGCACCGGCGCCGGCGGCGTGTCCGGCGGCGACAGCAAGTCCAGCGATACCCGCAAGTTCGTGATCGACTTCCGGGGCGGCGCGCTTGACTCTCTGTCGCAAGACGCGACATTGGAAGCCGTGGTCACGGCTTCTGCCGGGGAAATCCAGTTCCCCGTGGCACAGCGGAATCCGGAACTCGGCGGCTGGCGGGCGTTCTTCGATCTGAAGCCTGCCGGCGACGACCCGGCCGAGCTTCGGTGCTTCTTACGGCAGGGCAGCGACGCCCTGACCGAAACATGGAGTTTCCAATGGACGCCTTGACGACTCATCGGAATCGTCCCATGTCCCAGGTCGGGTTGCACACCCCGGTCAACATCAACATGCCCGACAACGTCATCGCCTTCTTCCAGGGCCTAGGATTCACGGATCCGGCCGCGCTGTCCGGCGCGATCGAGACGGCGTTCTGCGACGTCGATCCGGCGACGATGCCGGCCCCCGCCCTGCTGGACCACGCCCGCCGGCGCACCGCCGACTGGTTCGCCGTGGTGCTGAACCGCAGCGAGCGCGAGGACGACGCCATCCTGACCATCGGCCGCGCCGCCTATCTGCTGACCGACGCCGCCCGCCGCTGGCCCGAGCACTTCCTGTCCGAGGAGCCGCTGCCGCAGGCGATGGAGCAGGCCCTGCGCCGGGTGTCGCCGGTGCCGGTGCCGCGCGCCAAGCCGACGCCGATGCTGGACCAGCCGCTCGACCCGGTCTGGGCCGGCGAGCCGCTGAAGCGCATCTTCGGCTGGTGGTCGCCCGAGGCCGCCGAACGGCGCCCGGCCTGACGGAAAGGCAATCTCCTAGCCGATGACCGGACTCGAAGCGGCGTCCTACGCCTCCGCGGCCCGCTGGCGGCGCCTTGCGGTCTTCGGGGCGACCGCGCTGTCGACCCTGGCGGCCGCCTTCGCCCTCTATCGTTTCCTGTCGGTCGGCGGCGTCACCGGGCTGGAGCTGGCCCTGGTGGTGATGTTCGCCATCAACTTCTCCTGGATCGCGCTGTCCTTCTGGACCGCCCTGCCCGGCTTCCTGACCCTCTTGCTGCGCTGGGGCCAGCCCGGCTTGGTGTGGCCGCAGGGGGCGGAGGCGGTGGCGCCGTTGCGGACCCGCACCGCGGTGCTGATGCCGGTCTACAACGAGGACACGAACGGCATCACCGCCAACCTGCAGGCGATCCATGACAGCCTGGCGCGGACCGGCCATCTCGGCGCCTTCGACATCTTCATCCTGAGCGACACCACCAACCCGGACGTCTGGGTGGCGGAGGAGATCGGCTGGAGCGCGCTGTGCCGCCGCACCGAGGGCAGCGGCCGCATCTTCTACCGCAAGCGCCGGCACAATGTCGCCAAGAAGGCCGGCAACATCGCCGATTTCTGCACCCGCTGGGGCGCCCGCTACGACTTCATGGTGGTGCTGGACGCCGACAGCCTGATGGCCGGCGACACGCTGGTCACCATGGCCCGGCTGATGCAGTCCAACCCGCGCGCCGGCATCATCCAGGCGCCGCCGCTGGTGGTGAACCGCAACACGCTGTGGGCCCGGATGCAGCAATTCGCCGGCAGCCTGTACGGCCCGATCGTCGGCGCCGGCCTGGCCTTCTGGCAGCTCGGCGACGGCAACTACTGGGGCCACAACGCCATCATCCGCACCCGCGCCTTCATCGAGAGCTGCGGCCTGCCGATCCTGTCCGGGCGGCCGCCCTTCGGCGGCCACATCCTGTCGCACGACTTCGTCGAGGCGGCGCTGATCCGGCGCAACGGCTGGACCGCCTGGCTGGTGCCGGAGCTCGGCGGCAGCTATGAGGAATGCCCGCCGACGATGATCGACCACGCCAAGCGCGACCGGCGCTGGTGCCAGGGCAACATGCAGCACCTGCGGATCATGGTGGCGCGCGGCCTGCACCCCCTCTCCCGCCAGCACATGGCGATGGGGGTGATGAGCTACGTCTCCTCGCCACTGTGGCTGATCTTCATCTGCATCGGCATGCTGACGGCGCTCGAGCACAAGCTGGAGATCCCGGTCTATTTCCCGCAGGGCGAGGCGCTGTTCCCGGTCTGGCCGGTGCAGGACCAGACGCTGGCGGTGCGACTGCTGGTGATCTCCTTCCTGATGCTGCTGGCGCCGAAGATCTTCGGCTGGATCCTGCTGCTGTTCGACCGCCGCCTGGCGGCCGGCTATGGCGGCGCCTTCCGGGCGCTGCTGAGCCTGCTGTTCGAGACCTTCTTCTCGATCTTCCAGGCGCCGGTGATGATGCTGTTCCACTCCAGCTTCGTGCTGCAGGCCTTCCTCGGCCGCGATTCCGGCTGGGGCACGCAGTCGCGCGACGACCGCGGCACGACCTGGGCCGATGCGATGCAGATGCATCGCGGCCACACCATCTTCGGCGCCGTGCTGGGCGTGGTGGCACTGTGGATCTCGCCCTCGATGTTGGCCTGGCTGTCGCCGCTGGTGATCGGCCTGCTGCTGTCGATCCCGCTGTCGGTGATAACCTCGCGCCAGTCGACCGGAGTCTGGGCCCGGAAGCTCGGCCTGCTGGTGACGCCGGAGGAGCGGCAGAAGCCGCAGATCGTGGTCGAGGCCACGGCGCTGGTCGAGCAACTCTCCGCCACCACCCGGCCGGTTGAGGACGGGCTGGCGATGGTGATCCGCGACCCGCTGGCCAACGCCATCCACATGACGCTGCTGACCGGGTCGCCCGAGGCCGGGCGCGAGGATCCGAAGGTGGTCGAGGCGGCGCGGCGCAAGCTGACCGCCGGCGGCCCCGGCACGTTGAACACCGGCGCGCTCAGCCGCGACGAGAAGACGGCGCTGCTGTTCGACCCGCGGTCCCTGAGCGAGCTGCACCTGACCGCCCTGGCCGGCGGCCGCCTGCAGGCCGCGCCGAGGGTCTGAGACGCCCTCCACCCCTCCGGCAACGCAGAAGCTCACGCGACGAGATTCACCCCCACTCGGCGACCGGACGGCGGCGCAGTTCCAGGCTGCCGGGCACGGTCGCCCAGTCGAGGATGGCGGCGTTCCAGCCGGCGGCCTCGGCGATGGCGCGCAGGTCGTCGGCCGCAGGCAGCGATGCCGCCAGCGCGGCCGGATCGAGGCCGTAGGTCGGCCGCACCAGCGTGACCAGCAGCGTCTCGCCAGCGCCGATCCGGCCGACCAGGGCCGGCACCGAGGCCTGCGGGAACACCAGATGGGTGTTCGGCGCCACATCCGCCTCGACCGCGCGGCGCAGCCCGCCGAGATCGGCCAGGCTGGAGGCATGGCCGTCGGCGACCGCGATGGTCAGGCCCGACGGCCCCGGCACCCGGATGTCGAAGGCCTGCTTCAGCTTGCCCCGGGTGCGGCTGTGCGCCGGCACGGCGTGGCCGGTCTCGATCACCGCCAGCGGGCCGTCGGCGGCGACCCGGTGCAGCCGCAGCTCCCAGTCGCCGGCGAAGGCCTGCAGCGTGGTGACGCGAACCCCGGCCAGGGGCTGCCAGACGGTCTCGATCCAGCCCTCGCCGACGCGGGAGGCGGTGAGCGCGCCGCGGCTGCGGAACTCCTGCCCGTCGCGGCTGACCGCCAGGATGTTGTCGCCGCAGAAGCCATGCCCCAGCCAGCGGTCCCCCTCCACCGCCAGGCCCCAGCGCGAGGAGTAGGCGAGCTTGCCGTATTTATCGACCGAGCCGCGCATCTCCAGGCGCACCGGGCCGGCCGGCAGCGCCACCACGTCGCCGCCGCTGCGCCGCACCACCATCGAGGCGCCGCGCAGCGTGGCGGTGCCGTCCGGCGCGTCGAGATCCTCCTCCCGCGCCGTCCAGAACGGATGGCTGTCCGGCAGGGCCAGCGGCAGGAAAGCCTTGAACGCCCAGTAGGGCGAGCCGGGGGAGTTGTACTCCTCGCTCATGAAATAGTTCGGCCAGCGATAGCCGACCGGCAGGCGGCCGGCGGCGTCGAGGATCGGCTGCTGCATCCACCAGCGGATCTGCCGGGCCCACAGGCCGCGGATCTGGCCCCAGGGCAGCGCCTCGACCCCGGCATAGGCCAAGGCCCCCCAGAACCCGGCCATGGCGAAGCGGTAGGTCAGCGACCGGCCGATCGCCAGCGCCGCGCCGTCGGCCCCGAACCAGTGGCGGAAGCCCTGGGCGAAGGCGGCGGCGCGGTCCTTGTATGCCTGCGCCCGCGCCGGATCCTGCTCGGCCCTGTGGGCGGCGTAGATCAGGCCGTAGAAATGCAGCGCGAAGCCGTTGTAGTGGTCGATCCAGCCGCCCTCGCCATCGCCGTACCAGCCCTCGGCGCCGATGAACGCGTCGATCCGGTCCAGATGCCGGTCGCGCGAGGCGGTGTCGATGCCGACGCCGACCCGCTCCAGCCCCAGCCCGGCCATGACCGGGAAGAAGTGCCAGTTGTTGTCGGACATCTGCACCGACTGGATGCCGCCCAGCCATTCGGCGGTCCGGCGCTTCGCCGTGTCCGACAGCGGGTCCCACAGCTTGTCCGGCGCCAGCGCCAGGGCGAAGCCCAGCGCCGCCATCTCGACCGAGCGCTGGTCGTGGTCGGTCACCGTCTCCCAGTACTCCGGGTGATCCGGATCGGTGCCGCTGGCCAGGCCCTCACGGAACTTGTCCCAGAACTCGAAGCCGCCGCCGCCGGCATGCAGCGGCGCCAGGCCCCAGAGCGGCCTGGCATAGCCCTCGAACCACTGCGCCTTGCGGTTGAAATGGGCGGAATCGAGCCCAAGGCGGATCTGCGCCCGGCCCGGGCTGAAGCCGCTTTCGAGCGGCGCGGACAGGTCGCGCAGCAGGCGCTGGACATCGGCGCGGGAGGCCAGCGGATTGGCGCGGATGCGGTCGGCGGTGTCGGTCATCGGGATGCCCAGAGCAGGCCGCGGCGCAGGATCTCGCGCATCTGCGGGTGTTCGAATTCGCGCACCACATGGCCCAGCGCGGTGTAGAACACCCGCCCGGCGCCGTAGTGCTTCTTGTACACGACCGGCATGGTCACACCGTCGATCCAGGGCGCGTGCTCGCCCGAGAAGGTGGTGGTGGCCAGCACTTCCACCGCCGGGTCGACATGCAGAAAATACTGCTCCGACCGGTAGTCGAAGTCGCCGATCCCGTCCATGACCGGGTCGTCCGGCCGGGTGACCTCGACCCGGAACGGAATGATGCCGCCGGGATGCGCCACCCATTGGCAGCCGGCCATGAAGTGGAAGCCCACCGCCTCGCGGAACGACCCGGCGAGGCCGCCGTGATAGCCGGCGATCCCAACCCCGCCCTGGACCGCCGCCAGCAGGTTGTCCAGCGGCTCGTTGGCGATGGCGGCGCGGGTGATGACCGGCACGATCAGGTCCATCTGGCGCAGCGCCGGGTCGGCGAAGGCGTCGACGTCGCCCTCGACCCGGACCTCGAAGCCCTCGTCCCGCAGCATCGCGGCGACATAGGCGGCGCCCGGCTCGGGCTCATGCCCTTCCCAGCCGCCCCAGACGATCATCGCGCGCTTCATCGGCATCCTCTCAAGCTCCGGAACCGGCATCCGTCATCGCCGGCGCAGCAGGGCGCTGCCCTGCTCGAACAGCTGCTGCGCCGCCTCGGCGACCGACAGCTGGCCGAAGGCGAGCTGGTCGGTGGTGAGGCCGAGATGGTCGCCGAACTCCGACGACCCGATCGGCGGCGGCGCCTGGTAGGCCCCGACCTTGTCCGCCAGGAAGGTGACGTAGTCGACCGAGGCCCGCTCGGTCTCGTTCAGCGTCGGCAGGATCGCCTCGCGCACCTTGCGCGACGGGGGCACGCCGCGTTCGACGCCGAGGATCTTGCCGGCCTCGACGTCGTTGACGAAGTAGTCGATGAAGGCGGCGGCGGCCTCGCCGTTCTTCGAGGTCGAGCCGACGCTCCAGATCAGCGCCGGCCGGTAGTAGTGGCCGGATGGGGCGCCACCGCCGGCCTGGGGCACCATGGTGATGCCGAGCTTGTTCGGCAGCATCGCCTGGTAGCCGACCAGCTGGTTGGAATAGGTGAAGCCCATCGCCGAGAAGCCGCGGGTCAACGGGTTGGTCTCGATGATGCTCTGGTCCTGGGTCTGGATGTCGCCGCCGACGCAGCCGTTGCGCGCCCGCAGATCCTCCCAATAGGCGTACCACTCCTTGGCGTCCTCGACGCCGAAGCCGAGCTGGCCGTCCGCCGAGAACAGGGCCTTGCCGCGCTGGCGCAGCCAGACGTCGAACACATAGGTGTAGCGGGCGCCGTAGGACGAGCCCCAGAAATGGTCCTTGCCCACAGCCTTGGTCAACTCGACCGCCAAATCGGCGTACTGCGCCCAGGTGGTCTCCGCCGTCGGCGCCGGCAGGCCGGCCTTGGCGAAGACCGTGGTGTCGTAGAACAGCGAGAAGGAGTTCAGCCCGAGTGCGACGCCCCAGACCTTGCCCCCGATCCGGCACAGATCGACCGTCCCCGGGTCGAAATCCTCGACCTTCAGCACCTGCGGGATGAACGGGTCGAGCGCCATGCAAGCGCCGCGGCCGGAATAGTCGGAGATGGTGCGCGGCTCGAGCTGGAACACGTCGGAGATGTTCCGCCCGGCCATCTGGGTCGACAGCTTGGTCCAGTAGGCGCCGCCGCTGATCGCCTCGCCGACGAGGCTGATTCCCGGCGCCTTCTGCTGGTAGAGGTCGATCACCGCCTGGGTGCGCCTGGTGCGGTCCTGCGATCCGAACCAGGCCAGGCGCAGGCGTGTCTCATCGGCCCGAGCCAGGCCCGGGCCGAAGGACAAGGCCGCTGCGGCGGCCGAGCCCCGCAGCAGCGATCGCCGGTTCAACCTCATCGTCACGGGATCGGAGGGGGCCATGCGTCTCCTCGCCGGTTGCGGATGGTCAGGGCTTGATGATGGCGTTGCCCTGCTCGACCAGCTGCTGCGCCGCCTGGTCGATGGTCAGGTTGCCGAAGGCCAGCTCGTCGGAGGTGCGGCGCACGACGTTGCGGTCGAACTCCTGCGACCCCTTCGGCACCGGCGGCGGATAGGCGCTGACCTTGTCGGCCAGGAGGTTGACGTAGTCGACCGAGGCCCGCTCGGTCTCGTTCAACTGCGGCAGGATCGCCTCGCGCACCTTCGGCGACATCGGCACGCCGCGCTCCACCCCCAGGATCTTGCCGGCCTCGACATCGTTGACGAAGAAGTCGATGAAGGCGGCCGCCGCCTCGCCGTTCTTCGAGGTGGCGCCGATGCTCCAGATCAGCGCCGGCCGGTAATAGTGGCCGGACGGGGCGCCGCCGCCGGCCTGGGGCACCATGGTGATGCCGAGCTTGTTCGGCATCACCGCCTGGTAGCCGACCAGCTGGTTCGAATAGGTGAAGCCCATCGCCGAGCTGCCGCGGCTGAGCGGGTTGGTCTCGATGATGTTCTGCTCCTGGCTCTGGACATCCGGGGTGACGGTGCCGTTCTTGGCCCGCAGGTCCTCCCAATAGGCGTACCACTCCTTGGCGTCCTCGACGCCGAAGCCGAGCGGCCCTTCCGCCGTGAACAGGCTCTTGCCGCGCTGGCGCAGCCAGACGTCGAGCACCGAGGCGTAGCGGGCGCCGTAGGGCGCGCCCCAGAACTGGTCCTTGCCGACTGCCTTGGTCAGCTCGACCGACAGCTCGGCGAACTGGGCCCAGGTGATGTCCGACGTCGGCACCGGCAAACCGGCCTTGGCGAAGACCGCCGTGTCCGAGAACATCGAGAACGAGTTCAGCCCGAGGCCGATGCCGTGGATCTTGCCGTCGACCTTGCACAGGTCGAGCACCTTGGTGCCGAAGGCCTCGACGTTGAGCGGCTTGGGTATGAATCCGTCCAGCGGCATGGTGGCGCCGCGGCGGGAATAGTCGGAGATGGTGCCCGGCTCGAGCTGGAAGATGTCGGAGATGTTGCGCCCCGCCATCTGGGTCGACAGCTTGGTCCAGTAGGCGTCGCCGCTGACCGCCTCGCCGACGATGGTGATGTCGGGCGCCTTCTGCTTGTACAGGTCGGCCACGCCCTGGGTGCGCTTGGCCCGGTCCTGCGACCCCCACCAGGTCATGCGCATCCGCGTCTCCGCGGCCATGGCGCGGCCGGCGCCGAACGAGAGCGCCGCCCCGGCGGCGAGCGAGCCCTGCAGGAACGAACGGCGGTTGAAAGCCTTCATCGGTTTGCCTCCCCTGGCACGGCGGCGTTCGGCCGCCACGTTATAACCGTTTGGTTACTTATTATTGATCGTCGCGGGAGGATGTCAAATGAGGAATGTACAGGCCAAGCGCTGCCTTGCGGCGCGGCCAGATGTAACCAATTGGATATAACTGTAAGCAGCGGACCGGGCCCGACTCAGCGGGCCGACACGCCCTTGCCGAAGCGCTTCTCGATCCGGGCCTGGACCAGCTCGAACACACCCGACATCGCCCAATAGATCAGCGCGGCGACGATCAGCATCTCCATGTATTTGAACTCGGCCCGGCCATGGGTGCGGGCCAGGAACATGATCTCCCAGACCCCCATCACAGAGACCAGGGACGAGTCCTTGAGCATGGCGATGAACTGGTTGCCGGTCGGCGGGATGATCAGCCGCATCGCCTGCGGCAGCACCACCAGCCAGGTGACCTCGGCCGGCTTCAGCCCCAGCGACAGCGCCGCCTCGGACTGGCCGAGCGGGACCGCCAGGATGCCGGCGCGGAAGATCTCGGCCATATAAGCGCCGTAGCACAGCGACAGGGCGATGATGCCGGCCGGGATGGCATCGATGACCAGACCGAGTTGCGGCAGGCCGAGATAGATCAGCATGGTCTGCAGCAACAGCGGCGTGCCGCGGAAGAACGAGGTGTAGAAGGTGGCGACGCCGAAGGCCGGGCCGCTGGCCGACAGCCGGGCCAGGGCCGCGGCCAGGGCGATCACGGTCGAGATCGCGATCGACACGATGCAGATGAACAGGGTCAGCGCCGCGCCCTGGATGAAGCCGTCGCGCAGCTCGAGCCCGAGCAGGATCGGCGCCCGGGCGAGCATGAAGGGATAGCTGAGGCCGAAGCTCCAGCAGAAGGCGGCGAACAGGGCCAGCAGCTCGACCCAGATGATCGTCGCCTGCGCCCGGAACGGCAGGTGGGACAGCAGCCAGAAATTCACCACCACCAGGGCAGCCAGGGCGGCGATGACGAGCCAGGGCCCGGCCGCCTGGCCGGCCGGCTGGGCCAGCGCCGGCACGATCTCCGCCAGCCGTGCGACCAACTCGCCATAGTCGAAGCCGGCCAGCACGGCGACGGAGAGCAGGAACAGAAGCCCGCGCAGCAGCAGCGGCTGCGCCAGGGCCTCGAACAGGCGGATCACCCCGTCAGGCCGCGGGCTTGGTCAGGTCGGCCCCGTACCATTTCATCGACAGCTTGGTCAGCGTGCCGTCCTCATGCATCGCCTTGACGATCTCGGCGAGCTTGGCGGTCAGCTCCGGATCACCCTTCTCGATCGCCACCGACAGCGGCTCGTAGAACAGGGGCGAGCCCACCACCTTGATCGGATAGCCGTTCTTGATCGCGCCCTGGATCGTCGGCAGCGCCGTCGCCACCGCGTCGAGCCGGGTGCCGTCGCCGAGCCGGAGGTCGTCCAGCGCCGGCACGTCGGTGTCGTAGGACTGGATCTTGGCGTCCTTGACCACGAACTGGAACGGCGGTGCGCCACCGGCGTCGATCACCAGGTCGCCGCGCAGGTAGTTCTCATAGGTCGTGGCCGCGCCGACGCCGATTTTCTTGCCCGAGGCGTCGGCCGGGGTCTTGATCGTGGTGTTGGCGGAATGCACCGCCAGCGCGGCCGGCGTGTAGTAGTAGATCGCCGGGAAATCGAGCACCTCGGCCCGCGCCTTGGTCGGGGTCATCGACCCGACCGAGACGTCCCAGCGCCCGGCCCATTTGCCGGAGACGATGGTCTCCCACCCCGGGGTGACGAACTCGATCGAGACGCCGAGGCGCTTGGCGATCTCGGTGCCGACATCGATGTCGAAGCCTTCGAACTGGTTGCTGGCGTTGAGCGAGGATTGCGGCGGATATTCCGGATCCGTCGACACCACCATCTTCTTGTTCTGCTGGATCCGGTCCAGCACGGCGCCGGCGACGGCCGGGCCGGAAAACAAAACGCCCGTGGCGGCGACGGCCAGGACGAGGCTGCGCAAACGCATGATCGATCTCCCAGTGGCGCGAGGACGGCGCCTCTTCCGGACGTCCGCCCGGAGGAAGCCTAGCCCCGCGCCGCGGCACCGTACAGGTGATAAGCGGGATCAGCGGGCGTCGAGCGGCACCGCCACCGCGGCCGGCGCGGCGCGCCCGGGCACCGTGGCGGACAGCGCCCGCCGGTGCATGCTCAGCCGGGCCTCGAGCCAGGCGAAGGCGCGGACGATGATCCAGGTCAGGACCAGATACATCAGCGCCGCGGTGATCAGCGGCTCATAGGTGCGGAAGGTCTGCGCCCGGATGATGTTGGCCTCGCCCATCAGGTCGCGCACGGTGATGGTGAAGACGATGGCGCTGGCCTTCAGCAGCAGCACCGTCTCATTGGCGAAGACCGGCAGGCTCTGGCGCAGCGCGATCGGCAGCACGATCCGGCGCATCATCAGGCCGCGCCGCATCCCGACCGAGCGCGCGGCCTCGACCTCGCCGTGCGGCACCGCCTGGATGGCGCCGCGCAGCACCTCGCCGGAATAGGCGGCGGTGCTGATGCTGAGCGAGATCACCGCGCACCACATCGGCTCGCGCAGGATCGGCCACAGCACGCTCTGCCGCACCGCCGGGAACTGCGCCAGCCCGTAGTAGATCATGAACATCTGCACGATCAGCGGCGTGCCGCGGATGCACAGGATGAACAGGAAGGCGGGCGCCTTCAGCCACCAGCGCGGCGACACCCGGGCCAGCGCCACCGGCACCGCCATGGCATTGCCGCAGACCATCGACGCCGCCACCAGGATGATGGTGACGACGACGCCGTTCAGGAGGTTGCCGACGATGCGCTGGACGAAGTCGAGATCCATCGCTCAGGACCGCCGGTAGCCGCGGCCATAGGCGCGTTCGGCGAGCTGGAACAGCCCGACCGAGGCGATGGTCAGCAGCAGGAAGATCAGCGCCACCACAGCATAGAAGGTGAAGGGCATGCGCGTGGTCGCGGCGGCGGTGGCGGCGCTGCCCAGCAGGTCACGGATCCCGACCACGCTGATCAGCGCGCTGTCCTTCAGCACCACGACCCAGAGGTTGCCCAGCGCCGGGAGGGCGAAGCGCATCGCCTGGGGCAGCACCACGCGGAAGAACATCACCCGCGGCGGCAGGGCGAGGGATTTGGCCGCCTCGATCTGCCCGGGCGGCACCGCCAGGATGGCGCCGCGGAACACCTCGGTGGCATAGGCGCCGGAGACGAAGCCGAGCGAGGCGACGGCGGCGGCAAAGGCATCGATCTCGACCGTCACCCCCGGCACCACCAGGCCGATCAACGAGCGCAGGGCGCTGGTGCCGCCGTAATAGACCAACAGGATGATCAGGATGTCCGGCACGCCGCGGACGATGGTGGTGTAGGCGTTGCCGAGGGCGCGGAGCGGCCGGGGCCCGGCCAGCTTGGCCCAGGCCCCGAGCAGCCCGAGCAGCAGCCCGACCAGGTAGGAGGCGACGGCGATCTGCACCGTCACCAGCGCCCCGGCCAGGAGCTGGCCGCCCCACCCCTTGTCCCCGAAGCCCAACAGGGCGGCGAGATCCTCCATCCCCCTGGGCTCAGCTGCCGTAGATGTCGAAGGCGAAGTACTTGTCGTTGATCGCCTTGTAGACGCCGTTGGCGCGGATCGCCTGGATCGCGGCCGAGAACTTCGCGCCGAGCGGGTCGCCCTTGCGCACCGCGACGCCGGCGCCGTCGCCCATCAGCGGGTCGGTGAAGGGCTGGCCCTTGATCTCGAAATCCGCGCCTTCGGGCGACTTCAGGAAGCCGTCGGTCAGCGCCACGGAATCGGCCAGCAGCAGGTCGACCCGCCCGGCGATCAGGTCGAGATTGGCGTTCTCCTGCGTGTCGTAGGTCTTGATCGTGACGATGCCCTTGTACTTCGCCTCGATGTAGCTGGCGTGGATGGTCGAGACCTGGACGCCGACCGTCTTGCCCTGCAGCCCGGCCGGCGAGATATCGATGGTCTGGCTCTTCGGGCCGACGAAGATGGCCGGCGAGTTGTAGTATTTGTCGCTGAAATCGACCACCTGCTTGCGCTCCTCGGTGATCGACATCGAGGCGATGATGGCGTCGAACTTCTTCTCCTGCAGCGCCGGGATGATGCCGTCCCAGCTCTGCAGCACCCACTCGCACTTGACCTGCATCTGGGCGCAGAGCGCGTCGGCGAGCTCGATCTCGAAGCCGTTCAGCTTGCCCTGGGCGTCGACCCAGGTGAAGGGCGGGTAGGATTCCGGCGTGGTGCCGAGGCGCACCACATCCTGGGCCAGGGCCGAGCCGGCGAAGGCGGTGACGGCGATCGCCAGACAGGCGGAAAGGATCGGACGGCTCATCTGCTGCGCTCCCTGTTTCTTGTTTGAACGATGGCCCCTCAGGCTTCCAAGGGACCGGACCGGGCGGTCGCGCTCGGCGAACCGCAGACCAGCTTCATCATGTCCTCGCCCGGCTTGGTGCGGCCGTGGTCGCGCCGGCTCATCACCAGCCCGGCCTGGGGAGCGCGGACCGGCACCGACCCGCCCTCTTCCCCCGGCCGCACCAGGATGGTGGCCAGCAGGTCCCCGGCCTCGACCCTGTCGCCCGGCGCCCGCATGAAACAGACGGCACCGCCGACCGGCGCCCGGATCATCTCGATATGGTCCAGCGCGGCGACCGGGCCGGACCAACGGCGCCGCGGCGGGTCGCCGGCGATGACGCCGCGCCCTGCAAGGAAGCGGAACAGCCCGTCGGCGTCGCGCTCGGCGAGCTCGGCATCGATATCGGCCTGGCCGCGCAGCTCCACCGTCGACACCGCCTTGCCGGCCAGCTCGACGCCGCCGCGCAGCCAGGATACGACGCAGGCCTCGTCGAAGGCCCCGCCGCCATCGCCGTCCCAGGTCAGCACGGCCCCGGGATCCATCGCGTCGGCCAGGTCGGACATCAGCGGCCAGAGCGACGTCGGGATGTAGAGGTAGAGCAGCGAGACCTCGTCGCAATGCAGGTCGAGGACGATGTCCGACTGCAGCGCCAGGGCCAGGAGCCGGTTCTTCAGCCTGGTGGTGGCCAGCAGAACCGCGTCCTCGCCCGGCAGCAGCGCCGGGTCCGGCCGGTCGAGCAGCGGGAAGTCGCGGTTGAAGTTGACCCGGGTGTCGAGGTCGTAGCGCCCCTGCCAGCCACCGTGCAGCTGCTGCTGCAGCCCGATCGGATTGGCCCAGGGGACGACGGTGATGTCGCCGCGGATGTCGCCCGCGGCCTCGGCCCGCCGGAGCCTGGCGCAGAGCGCATCGATGGTGACGACGCCCGGCAGCTCATCAGCATGCAGCGCGGCCTGGAGATGGGCGGGCGGCCCGTTGCCGCGGCCCCGGAAGCGCAGCACCGGGATGCGCCATTCGGTGCCCGGCATGTCGCCGGGAATCACGTCCCAGGATCGGTCCATACCTGCCCTGCCCCGTGGTCGGATGGGAGCACGATCATGCCGCGCGCTTCAGGCGGCGTCGCTTGAAATCGGCCAGGATCTCGCGCGCCGCGTTGTGGCCCGGCGCGCCGGTGACGCCGCCGCCCGGATGGGTCCCGGATCCGCACATGTAGAGGCCGGGCACCGGCGCCCGGTAGTCGCCATGGCCCAGCACCGGCCTGGCTGAGAACATCTGGTCGAGCGACAGGGCGCCGTGGAAGATGTCGCCGCCGATCAGGCCGAAGGTGCGCTCGAGGTCGAGCGGGCTGTTGATCTGGCGGCCCAGCACCGAGGCCTTGAAGTTCGGCGCCCAGGCATTGACCGTGTCGATGATCAGGTCGGCCGCCGTCTCGCGATGGTCGTCCCAGCTGGCCCCGTCCGGCAGCTTCGGGTCGAAATGCTGGCAGAACAGGCTGGCGACGTGCTGGCCCGGCGGCGCCAGCGTGTCGTCCAGCGTCGACGGGATCAGCATCTCGACGATCGGCGTCTTCGACCAGCCGGCGGCCTTGGCGTCGAGATAGGCCTTGTCCATGTAGTCCAGGCTGGGGCCGAAGATGATGCCGCTGGTGTGGTGGTCGGCCAGGGTCTTGCCCGGCAGGCAGGTGAAATCCGGCAGCTCCGACAGCGCCACGTTCATGCGGAAGGTGGCGGAGCCGCATTTGAATCGGTCCATGCGCTCGCGGAAATCCTGCGGCAGCGCCGCCGGGTCGACCAGCTTGCCGTAGAGCAGCTTCGGGTTGAGGTTGGAGACGATGCAGCCGGCGCGGACGATGTCGCCGGCCTCGGTCACCACGCCGACGGCGCGGCCGCCCTCGACGATCACCTCGCGCACCGCGGCGTCGGTGCGGATCACGGCGCCGCGCGACGCCGCCGACTTCGCCATCGCCTGGGTGATCGCGCCCATGCCGCCGATGGCATGACCCCAGATGCCCTTCTTGCCGTTCACTTCGCCGAAGACGTGGTGCAGCAGCACATAGCCGGTGCCGGCATGGTGCGGGCTGGCGTAGTTGCCGACGATGCTGTCGAAGCCGAACAGCGCCTGCACCACCGGCGTCTCGAACCAGCCCTCCAGGATGTCGGCGGCCGATTTGGTGAACAGGTCCAGCAGGTCGCGCCGCATCACCATGTCGAGCTTGCGCAGGCGATTGCCGAGCGACCCGGCCTTGATCAGCTCCGGCAACGCCCCGGACCAGCCGCCGGCGGCGACGTTCGGCGGGGTGCGCAGCACGATGTCGCGCAGCACATCGGCGATGACGTCCAGCCGGTCACCATAGGCGTCGTAGCGCTCGGCGTCGCGGGCCGAGAAGCGCGCGATCTCCGCCTTGGTCCGGCCCGGCCCGGCCAGCAGGTAGCGGTGGTCGTCGACCGGCAGGAAATTGGACAGCCGCCGTTCGACCACCTTCAGCCCATGGCCGGCCAAGTCGAGGTCGCGGATCACCTTCGGGTTCAGCAGGCTGACCGTGTAGGAGGCGACGGAGTTGCGGAAGCCGTGATGGAACTCCTCGGTCACCGCAGCACCGCCGACGACGCGGCGGCGCTCCAGCACCGTCACCTTCAGCCCGGCGGCCGCCAGATAGGCGGCGCAGACCAGGCCGTTGTGGCCCCCGCCGATGATCGCGACGTCGAAGACCTGTGAATTCGCCATGAAGATCCGCCCGGCCCTGTCTTGCTGAACTTTACTCTGCCGCGAAGGCCGGCGCCTGCGAGGCCTCGCGCCGCAGGCTCCAGCCCGCCGGCGGCGGCCGGTGCAGCCGGCTTTCCGGGATCAGCCGGCGCATCGCCCGGGCGAAGCTGCGCAGGCAGACCTCGGTGGTGCCCAGCGGGCCGACGGTGTAGCTGGAGGAGCCCATGCCGGCCTGCACCCGGTCGATCAGCGTCTTGTCCTCGAGGCTGACCCGGCGGTTGATCCGCCAGTTGAGATAGCGCGCGGCCTTCATCTCGGGCCGGTGGTCCGGATGGACATAGGCGATCTCGCGGATCATCGTCTCGGTCGCCGAGACCGGGATGAACTGCATGAAGTCGATCTGGTCCGGATAGATGTCGAAGGCGACATTGGGCCAGAGCTTGAAATAGGTCCACAGCCGCTGCCGCTCCGGCGGCAGATGCGGGATCTCCGGCAGGAAGTGCTGATAGGCCCGCTCCGACAGCACGGCGGACGGCCGCTCCTGCAGTTGGCCCCACATCTTGTCGACCCAGGGCTTGGCCTCGACGCCATAGCCGCGGCCGAACAGCCGGGTCAGCCCGGGATGGGCGACGGTGATGTGCAGCCCGTCGGAATAATTGTCGGCGACGTTCTTCCAGTTGACCGAGCGCGGCCGCATCGTCACCCGGCCCAGCGGCACCATCTCCTCGATCCGGTAGGCCGCCATCTCCTCGCCATAGCCGCCCATCATCTCGGCCACGCTCGGCGTACCGGGGGCGAGGCGGATGAAGATGAAGCCGCAGAACACCTCGTGCTCGACCGGGACCAGCCCGTGGCTGCCGAAGTCGAAATCGCCATAGCTGGAACGCTGCGGCATGCCGATCAGCCGGCCGTCATGCTCATAGGTCCAGGCGTGGTAGGGGCAGACGATGCGCCTGCCGCACTGGCCCTTGGGGCCGTCGAGCAGCCGCGCGGCGCGGTGCCGGCAGACATTGTGGAAGGCCCGCACCGCCCCGTCACGGCCGCGCAGCACCACCACATTCTCGCCCAGGAACTCGAAGGTGTGGAAGTCGCCCGGCTCGGGGATGTCGTTCAGGTGGCACACCACCTGCCAGGAGGTGCGGAACAGCGCCTCCTGCTCGACCGCGAAGAACTCGGGATCGCGGTAGATCCAGGCCGGCAGGCTGACATCGTCATCCGGCAGGCTCGCATCGGACGGCGGCGTCTCGGCGCGCCGGTGCATCGCTTCGATCATAGGCTGGCCTCCCGCGGCCTTCAGGCCGGCTATTATACGACCGTATAACAGCTATCGAAGGGCGGTCAACCGTCAAGCCGACCGGCGCCGGGCAGAGCAATAGCTTTGAAGCGTGCGCCGTGTTGGGAAGAGCGGATGACCTCTCCCGCAAGCGAGGCCTTTTCAGAATGTCCGCTGAATGATCGCAAAGGCCGATCTGGGACAAAGTCCCAAACTCAACGAGTTCCCCCTCTGGGTTCAAGCTCTTCCGAAAGGTCTCGCTTGCGGGAGAGAGACCGGCAATCTGTGGCGATTTCCTTCAAGCCATTGCCCGGCGCGCCGGGCTGGCCAGGCGCTGCCAGAAACGGCGACGGATTGCTTTCCCCAATCCGCCTCAATTGATCAGCTTTTCGGTCTCCTTATCAAACAGTCGCAGGCAGTCGGCCTCCGCACCGAATGCGACCGCATCGCCGGGCTTGAAGGCAATGCTCGAAGGCGCGCGAGCGACGACGTGCCCTTGGGGCAGATCGAGCAACAGGAATGTTTCCGAGCCGTGCGGCTCCGCCACCCGCACCGTGCCCGCGATCCGGATGGGGAAATTGTCCTGCCCGTCGGCCAGCAGGGTGAGTTCCTGCGGTCTCACCCCCAGGACGATCGATCGGCCGGTGCCGATGTCCGAGGGCAAGCCCGGCACCTCGGATAGGCGAACCGACGCGGCGTTCGCTCCGAGGTTCACCTGCCCGCCATCGATCGTCGCCTCGATCATGTTCATTTCCGGCGTGCCGATGAAACGCGCCGTGAAGATATCCGCCGGCCGATTGTACAGCTCCATCGGCGCGCCGACCTGGAGGATGCGACCTTCGCGCATGACGACGATTCTGTCGGCGAGCGACATCGCCTCGACCTGATCGTGCGTGACAAAGACGATCGTGCTGCCGAGCCGCTGGTGCAACTGCTTGATCTCGAGCCGCATCTGCCCGCGCAATTGGGCGTCGAGATTGGAGAGCGGCTCGTCGAACAGAAAGGCCACGGGGTCGCGCACCATCGCCCGGCCGATGGCCACACGCTGCCTCTGCCCGCCGGAGAGCGCGGCGGGACGGCGCTCGAGATAGGGATCGAGACTTAGGATTCGGGCAGTTTCACGGATGCGCGCCTGCTTTTCCGCCTTGGGGAGCTTGGACCTGTAGAGCCCGAAGCCGATGTTCTGCGCCACGGTGAGATGCGGATAGATCGCGTAGTTCTGGAAGACCATCGCGATGTTCCGATGCTTGGGTTCGTGGTCGTTGACCACCTGGCCGCCGATGCGCAGCGTCCCGCCGGAAATCGCCTCCAGGCCCGCGATCATGCGCAGGGTCGTGGATTTGCCGCAGCCCGAAGGACCAACCAGCACGACGAATTCGCCGTCTTCGACGATAAGGTCGATATCGTGCACGGTCCTAATGCTGCCGTAGCGCTTGGCGATCTTCTCGAGTTCGATCCTGGCCATCATCCACCTTTCGCGACGTCTTGAATGCGGCGTTTGAGTTCGTCCGCCGCAGCGGCCTCCCGCGCGGCGATCGCCGCGGCACGGGCCGCGAACGCGTCCAGCGCCACGCGGTAGCCCGCAAGGGCCGGGTCCATGGCGGCGGGGGCCGGACCGCCGAAGCGATCGCGCACCGCGACAAAGTGCTCGGGCGAGACCATCCGGGCGAATTCGGCCGCATCGGCCACTGGCTTGCGCCCGACATGGCGCTCGAAGGCCAAGACGAAGGCCGGATAGCCGTCCGTCGGCAGATCGCCCGACATGGCCACGACGGCGCGGGCGACCTCGGCGGCGATCTCATGCCCTTGTCGGAAGGACAAACCCTCGCTGCGCACGAGCCAGTCGGCCAGTTCGGTTATGGTGGCGCAGGACCGGCTTAGATTGGCGGCGACGCGTTCGGAATCGATGCGGCAGGCCTGGAGGGTGGCCGTCAGGAGATCGAGCACGCGCTGAGCGACGTCGAAGACCTGATAGCCCATCTCGTGCGTCTCGGCCTCGCTGTCGGTCATGTCGGTGAACGGCGTGTTGTGCATCACGTCGACGACCGCCCGAGCGCGCCCGACAGCCTGACTGGACAGATGCCGCAGATGCTCGAGCGGCACCGGATTGCGCTTCTGCGGCATGATCGACGAAACCTGTACGAAGGCATTCGGCAGATAGAGTTGACCGACCTCGAAGCTCGACCAGAACTGAAAATCCTGGATCGGGCGGCCGAGATGCAGGAACAGGAGCACGATCGCGCTGTAGACCGACGTTAGATAGTCGGTCGCGGCGATGCAGGAATAGGAATTCAGCTGCGGCGCCGCGAAGCCGAGGAGTTCGGCAACGCGTTGCCGGCTGATCGGAAAGCCCGAAGTGGTGATCGCCGCCGCCCCCATCGGGCAAAGATCGACGATCGCGCGGGCGGCTTCGAGCCGCTCCATGTCGCGGATCAGCACCTCGCTCATCGCGGCGAGGTAATGTCCGTAGGTGGTGGGTTGGGCCGGCTGGCCGTGGGTATAGGCGACGATCAGGACATCCCGGTCGCGAACGGCCACCTCGATCAGCGTGGCCAGAAGCTTCCGACAGGCCGCCAGCAGGCGATCGACGCGGGGCTTGAGGCCGAGCTTGAGAAAGGTGTGGTCGATATCGTTGCGCGAGCGGGCCGTGTGCAGCCGGCCGCCGATGTCGGGCCCGACGCGTGCCTTCAACTCGCGCTCCATATGGAAGAAATAGTCCTCGACGTCGCCGCCATAGGCGAGGTCGTCCAGGCGGATCTCGCGGTCCATCGCCTGCAACGCTCCGGCGATGGCGGCGCCCTGTGCCGCGCCGAGGACGCCGGTCTCGACCAGCATGACGAGATGAGCCCGGTCGATCCGGCGCAACGCCTCGGCATGGTAGCGTCGGGCGCCGTCGAACAGCGGCCGCAGCACGGTCTCCCGGTAAACCGGATCGGGGAAGCGTGACCCGTCCTTGGCCTGCAGAATGCTCATCATTTAGCCTTTGACTCCCGCAAGCATCACGCCGCGCACGATGTAGCGTTGGAAAAACAGGAAGATCACCAATGTCGGGATGGTCGCGAGAGCCGCCCCGGTCATGATCAGCTCCCACTGGATGGATTGCTCGACCGCGAAGCTCGAAAGACCGACCGGTAAGGTGTAGAGCGACTGATCGGTGGTCACGATCAGGGGCCAGAAGAACGCCGTCCAGTTGCCGAGGAAGGTAAAGATCGCCAGCGCCGAAAGCGCGGGCGTGACCAGCGGTAGCGCGACCTTCCACCAAATTGCGAACTCATTGAGGCCGTCGACCCGCGCCGCTTCGAGGAAGTCGTTCGGGACCGTCTCGAAGAACTGTTTCATCAGGAAGACGCCGAAAGCGGTGATCATGCCGGGGAACATGATGCCCCAGTAGGTGTCGATCCAGCCGAGCTTGCTCGCCATCAGATACCAGGGGATGACCAGCATCTCGGTCGGAATCATCAGCGTCGACAGGATCGCCAGGAAGACCACCCGCCGGCCGGGGAAGCTGAATTTGGCCAGCGTGTAGGCGACGAGACTGTCGAAGAACAGGCACGACAGGGTGACGATCGTCGCGATCAGAGCCGAGTTCAGGAACCAGCGGCCGAAGCGCCCATCGGATAGAACCTTGACGTAGTTGGCGAGTGTCGGCTGATCGGGGATCAGGCGCAGGTCATAGACTTGGCCGGCCGATTTCAATGAGGTCGAGAACATGAACAGGAGCGGCGTTATCATAACGACGCCGCCGAGGAACAGGACCGTCCAGGCCACGATGCGGCCGGGACGGACGGCGCCGTAGGCGGGAGCGGGCTTCTCGTTGTCGCTGCTCAAGTCAGCGGCTCCTCAGGATCCAGAGTTGTGCCATCGAGATCGCGAACAGAATGGTGAACAGCACGACGGTCTGGGCCGCCGCATAGCCCATCTGATAAGACGAGAATGCCGTCTGATAGATCATCAGGACCAACGGCTTGGTCGAGTTGAGCGGGCCGCCGGGATCATTGCTGGTCATGTTGTAGACTTGATCGAAGATCCGCAGGAACCCGATCGACGAGAACACGACGAGGAAAACCGTGGTCGGCTTCAGCAGCGGTATGATGATGCGAGCCAGGATCGCCCCCTCGCCCAGCCCGTCGATGCGTGCCGCCTCATAATAGCTCGTCGGGATGGCGCGCAGCCCGGCCATAAAGATGATGATCTGGAAACCGAGATGCGCCCAGATCGCGGTCAGCATGATCGCCGGCAGCGCCTGGTCGACCGAGCGGAGGAAGGGCTGCGCCGGCACGCCGGCGAATCCGAGGATGCTGTTGATGACGCCGATCGGTGGGGGCTGGTAGAACCAGCGCCAAACCCAGGCCATCGCTGCGGCGGCCGTGAGGTACGGCAAGAAGTAGAGTGCGCGGATCAGACCGTGCAGAAACCTCACGCGGTCGAGATAATAGGCGATGGCGAAAGACAGCAGGATCGCGATCGGCGTGCCGAAGATCAGATAGGCGAAGGTATTGCGGAAGACCTGCCAGAATACCGGATCGGCGAACAGCTTCCGGTAGTTGTCGAAACCGACGAACCGCGCTTCGTTCAGCAGGTCCCAGTCGGTCACCGACAGGTAGAAGGCTTCCAGCGTCGGATAGAAGCGGACGACGGCGAAGAAGGACACGGGCAGGGCGAGAAACACCCAGGCCCAGACGATCTGCTTCGCCGATATGGTCAGCCGCCCCCAGATGCCGCTGGAGCCGGTGCCCCGGGGCGATAGCGTCGTCGCGGTCATACACCCGCCCCCTACTTCGCCTTGAACTTATCGAGGATGGCTTGCTCGCGGGCGGCTGCCGCGCTCAGCGCGTCGTCGATCGGCTGGTCCTGCAGCAGCACGCCGTTGATCATATCGATCGAGACCTGGCGCTGGGCCGCCTCGTCGACCATCAGCGGCGTCGCCGCGTAGTCGAGCGCACGGATGAAGGGGCCGTAGATCGGGTCCTTGATATTGGCTTCGGTCAGCGCCACCGCGCGGCGGGCCGGCAGCTCGCCCACCTTCTCCAGCCAGATCGCCATCGCCTTCTCGGACGAGAGGAACGCAAGGAACTTCTCGGCCGCCGCCAGCCTCTCGCCCTCAGCCGACGCGCCGATGGCGTTGGCGAAATAGCTGCCGAAATTGGCCCGCTTGCCGTCATGGGTGGGCAGCTCCGCGACGCCCCATTCGAAGCCCTGGATCGTCTTGTAGGAGGCGACGCGGAATGTGCCGTCGACCACCATCCCGGCGAGGCCGGCGCGGAACGCCGCTTGGCCCTCGTCCATGAAACCAGCTTGGCCGACGTGATGCGCCTTCTGCAGACCCGTGTAGAATTCGAGCGACCTTCTACCGGCCTCGGTGTTGTAGGCGACCTTGCTGCCGTCCGCCGAATAGGACTCGCCGCCATACTGACGGACGAGGATCTCGCGCCACCAATTGTGGTCCTGCCGCGCAATATCGAGCGCAATGCCGACCTGCTGGTAGTTTCCGGCCGCGTCGCGCTTGACGATCGCCTTGGCGGCCGCGACGAGCTCGTCCAGCGTCTGCGGAGGCTTGTTCGGGTCGAGCCCGGCCTCTTGGAACAGGTTCTTGTTGTAGAAAAGCGCCATGGCGCGCACCGCCGTCGGCAGGCCGTAATATTGGCCGTCGCGCTTCATCGCCGAGACGATGGGGAAGAAGTCCCGTTCGATCTCCTCATCCCTGAACGCCGCCTTCGATAACGGCTGGATCAGCCTGCCCGCGATGAACGTGTCGAGCCAGCCATAGAAAAGCTGCATCACCTCAGGCCCGCGCCCGGCCATCTTGGCCGCGATCAGCCGCGTCTGGTAATCGGCGTAGGGAAAGGTCATCTGCTTGACCGTGATGTCGGGATTCTCGGCCTCGAATTGCTTGATCAGCTCAGTCATCGCCTGGACACGAGTGTCGAAGACGTACTGCCAGTACTGAATCTCGACCGCGTGCACCGGGCTCGAGACGAACGCGAAAACGCCAAAGACCGCGGCCAAGAGCGACCGACGAATCGAGGATCGGGCGATTGCCGACAAGCTCATCAGGGTTCCTCCCGTACCAGAATCGTTTGCTCGCGTTTTAGGCAAGCGCTTGCATAGCACGAGGTATCGTACGTGAGCATTGGCGTTTGTCAACTGAGGCCATATCAGCTAAATCCGGCTATCCGTCGCTGCTTTGGCCGTTTCCACAGACCGATTCCGTAAGTGGCTCAGGTGCATGGGGAAAACAAGCGCTTGCATCAAAACACGATGGATCTGAAGACGCTCGCCCTTGAGCTGGGTCTTTCGCAATCTACCGTGAGCCGAGCTCTACGGGCCCATCCCAGCATTCCGGAGACGACGCGGCGGCGGGTCGTTGCCGCCGCCGAAGCCGCCGGGTACCGGCCGAACGCGCGGGCGCGCAGCCTCGCGATCGGCAGGGCCGAGGCGATCGGGCTCGTCTTCCCGCTCGAGCGGCTTCAACTGCCCGAGACCAATTTCGTGGATGTGTTGGCGGGCATTTCGACCGCTGTCACGCGCCGCAACTACAGCCTGCTGCTGGCGCCGTTCGAGGATGATGAGGCGGCTATCCTGCGCAAGCTAGCGTCATCAAAGGCCGTCGACGGCGTCATCATCACGCGCCCCCTCGTCGACGATCCGCGCATCGCCCTGCTGAACCAGCTTCGCCTGCCCTTCGTCGTGCATGGCCGCAGCGAGGTGAAGGACTCCTATTCCTTCGTCGACACGGACAACGATACGTCGTTCGAACGCTTGACCAGTCTGCTCCTCGATTACGGACATCGGCGCATCGTGGCCGTGAATGGCCTCGAGAAGTTCCGTTACGCCGCGGCACGCGCCGCGGCCTTCCTGCGCGCCTTCGCCGCTCGCGGGCTGACCCCGCTGCCGGATGCCATCGAGTTCGTCTCGATGACGGAAGCCACGGGCTACGAGACCGCAAGGCGCCGGCTCGACGGCCGAGAGCGGCCGACCGCCTTTGTCTGCGGGTCGGTCTTTCAAGCCCGCGGCGTCTATCGCGCCATAAGGGAGCATGGGCTGAAGATCGGGGCCGACGTTTCGGTGGTCTGCCATGATGACGGCGTCAGGGGATGCAGCGCAGCCGAGTTTGCACCGCCGCTGACGGCAACTGCGACCTCGATCCGCGGCGCGGGCGAACGGCTCGCCCTGATCCTGATCGAGCTGATCGAAAAGAACGTCTCGGAACCTATCCGTGAGATCCTGCCCTTCGAACTCATCCTGCGCGATTCCGTAGCCTTGGCGCAGCCGCAACCATAGGGCCGGACGCGCTCGCTGCTTTATGCGGTGGAGCGATGCCTGGGAGGTCGCGCGCCGCCCTGCCCTCACCGCTCGCGGGCGACACCCTCCGGCGGGCGATCGATCAGGCGCTCGATTTCCGCCATAGCCTCGGCCGGCAACGGCCCCTTCTCCAGCGCGCCGACATTCTCCCGCACCTGCGCCACCGACCGGAAGCCGGGGATCGGCAGGGTCCGCGGCGACTTGGCCCAGAGCCAGGCGAGCGCCCCCTGGGCCGGGCTGCGGCCGTCGGCGGAGAGCAGGTGCCGGATCCGCTCCAGCGTCTCGGCGAAGCCGGACACGACCCGGCCGTCCTTGAAGTAATCCATCCAGTCGAAGGTGTTGGCCCGGACGTCGCCGGCCGGCAGCGCCTGCCCGGCCGCGAACTTGCCGGTCAGCAGCCCCATGGCCAGCGGCGAGCGGTTGATCGAGACCAGCCCGTGCCGCTCGACCACGCCGGACAGGGTCGGCGCGTCGAAGAACAGGTTCATGCCGTGCTGCACGGCGACGAAGCCGGCTCGTTCGGCATGGGCCGCCGCCCGCTCCGGATAATCGGTGCTCCAGCCATAGGCGCCGATGGCGCCGGCGGCGCGGAGCGCGTCGAGCGCGTCGAACACCTCGCCCGCCCGGTCGATCGCCATCGTGTTGAGGTGCAGTTGCACCAGGTCCAGCCGGTCGCGCCGCAGCCGGCGCCGCGATCCGTCCACCGCGCTGCGGACCTCGCGCTGCAGGTCGCCCTCCTCGATGCTGCCGCCGTACTGCTTGCTGGCGGGATCGAAGCGGTTGCCGAGCTTGGTCGCGACCACGACTTCGTCGCGGCCTTCCAGCGCCTGGCCCAGCACCGCCTCGGAATGGCCGGCGCCGTAGACGTCGGCGGTGTCGAAGAAGCGGATGCCGAGATCGACGGCGCAATGGATGGCCGCGGTCGATTCCGCGTCGTCGACCGTGCCGTAGCCGAGCGGCGTGTCGCCGGCGAAGAACGGGCCGCCGATCGCCCAGCAGCCGAGGCCGAGGCGCGGCACCTCGCGCCCGTCCCACAGGCGGATCAGCGGGACCGGATGCGGTGCGGATCGGTCGGTCATGGCACTTCCCTTTTCAGTATCGAAAAGAATGTAGCTCAACGGTGGGAAGGCTATCGGCTATGATCCAGCCCTGAAACAGGCAGTATCGAAATGAACGTTTCAGGAATGAAAAGCCCGGTCGACTGGGAGGACATTCGCCTGTTCCTGGCCGTGGCCCGCGGCGAGGGGTTGAGCGCCGCGGCGCGGCAGGCGGGCTCCAGCCCGGCCACGCTGGGGCGGCGGATGACGGCGCTGGAGCGCAGCCTGGGCCAGCGCCTGTTCGTCAGGGAGCGGCTGGGCTACCGGCTGACCGAGCCGGGACGCCAGTTCCTGGCCCAGGCCGAGGAGATGGAGGCGGCGGCCACCGGCATCGAGCGCTGGCGCGACGGCCTGTCGCCGCGCCGCACCGTGCGGATCTCGGCCGGGACCTGGACCTCCTGGTTCCTGGCCTGGCACATCGACGCGCTGTGGGCGCCCGGCGAGCCCTGGACGATCGACTTCGTCGCCGCCAATGCCCGGCTCGACATCGCCCGCGGCCAAGCCGATATCGGCGTGCGCAACCGCCGGCCGGAGGAGCCGTGGCTGGCCGGGCGGCGCACCGGCGACGTCGCCTTCGCCGTCTATGGCCGGCGCGGCGATGCCCTGGAGGAGCGCTGGATCGGCGTCACCGGCGACGGCGCGGTCACCCCCTCGGCCCGCTGGGTGGCGGAGCGGCACGCCGCCGCCACCGTGGTCCGCGGCAACGACCCGCGGCTGATCCTGGACCTGCTGCGCCGCGGCATCGGCCGGGCGGTGCTGCCCTGCTTTGTCGGCGATGCCGACCCGGAGCTCGACCGGCTGCAGGAGATCGAGGAACTGCGCCACCAGCAATGGCTGGTGCTGCACCAGGACGAGCGCCGCCACCCCGCGGTGCGGGCGGTGATCGAGCGCATCGTCCGGCTGATGCGGGACAACCGGGCGCTGCTCCGCGGAGAAGGCCGGGACGGCTAGGACGGCATCGCCTGCAGCGCCCGCACCCGCCCGTCGCCGAGGACGCTGCGGATGTGCTGCTCGACCATGCCGATTGCCTCGTCCGCCGCCAGTTCGACCCCCGGCCCGGCCTTGCGCAGCCAGGCGCCGTCGATCAGCACGCCGACCCCGAGCACGAAACGGGTCAGCTCGGCCCCCCGCAGCAGGCCTTCGACGCAGCTTCCCAGGTTGGACACCATGCGGCGGTGGAACAGCCGCTGCAGGCGTTCGAGCTGGGGGTCCCGGCCGGCCGTGGCGGAGAAGGACAGCCAGGCGCGGGCGGTGTTGCCGTCGAACACATCGGCCGGGAAGTTGCCCCGGACGATGGCCATCAGCCGGTCCCAACGGTTGCCCGCCGCCTTCATCTGCCGCACCACCTCGTCCATGACGACGCGGTTGGCGTGGCGGACCATCCAGAACAGCACCTCGTCCTTGCTCTTGAAGTAGTAGGCCAGGATGCCCGGCGACATGCCGGCCTCGCGGCAGATGCGGGCGGTGGTCAGGCCGCCGATGCCGTGCTGCAGGAAGGCGCGATAGGCCCCCTCGATCAGCTCGCGACGGCGGATTTCCTCGATCGGCTTGCGCATCGTCCTTCCGGGTTCCGGGTGTGCCGCTATATTAGCGTTCAGTTTTTTGTATGAACGTACAAAATTTTGAATTGACAAAAAATGCCGTCGTGATTGGCTAGAGACCGGGGCACAAAGGCCGCGCAGACGGCCCCGTGCCCGTTCATCGGGAGGCTGTCATGAAGACAATGATCGTCGCCGTGCTGGCCGGCCTGGCCTGGTCGGGCACGGCCCTGGCGGAGGACGCGTCCTGCGCCCGGATCCGCAGCGCGGATATGGGCTGGACCGACATCGCCCTGACCACCAACACGGCCGCCATCGTGCTCGAGGCCATGGGCTACGAGATGACCAACACGCTGCTGGGCCTGAACATCACCTATGAGAGCCTGAAGAACGGCCAGGTCGACGTCTTCCTGGGCAATTGGCGCCCGGCGCAGGACATCGAGTTCAAGGCGTATTACGACAACAGCTGGGTCGAGGTGCTGGGCACCAACCTGACCGGGGCGAAATACACCCTCGCCGTTCCGACCGAGGTGGCGGAGGCCGGGGTGCACGGCTTCGACGACCTGGCCCACTTCGCCGACAAGTTCGGCCGCAGGATCTACGGCATCGAGCCGGGCTCGAACCAGCCGCTGCTCGACATGGTGGCCGCCGGCCGCCACGGGCTGAAGGACTGGGAGGTGGTCGAATCCAGCGAGCAGGGCATGCTGGCCCAGGTGCAGCGCGCCGTCGCCCGCGACCAGTGGATCGTGTTCCTCGGCTGGCAGCCGCACCCGATGAACCTGAACTACAGGATCACCTACCTCTCCGGTGGGGATGAGGAGTTCGGGCCCGATTTCGGCGGCTCGACGGTGCGCACCATCGCCCGGCCCGGCTATGCCGCCGCCTGCCCGAACCTGGCGCGCTTCTTCGCCAATCTCGCCTTCGACATCGACACCGAGAATGCCGGCATGCAGATGATCCTCGACCAGGGGCTGGACGCCCGGGCCGCAGCGGCGGCGCTGATCAAGGCGCGTCCGGACCGGCTGGCCGCCTGGCTCGACGGCGTCACCACCCGGGACGGCCGCCCGGCGCTGGATGCCGTGCGGCCGGCGCTGACTCGCTGATGAAGGCGTGGCGGCGCCCCGCGACGATGCAGGCGGCGGTGCTGGAGGCGCCGGGCCGGAAGCTGGAGGTGCGGCCGGTGCCGGTCCCGGCGATCGGGCCCGGGCAGATACTGGTCCGGCTGCTGGCCTGCGGCGTCTGCCACACCGACCTGCATCTGTGGAGCGACGGCGCCCCCGGCCCCTCCCCTCTCATCCTCGGGCATGAAGGCGTCGGCGAGGTGGTCGAGACCGGGACGGCGGTCACGGGCTGGCGGCCGGGCGACCGCGTCGGCGTGCCCTGGCTGCACGACACCTGCGGCCAGTGCGACGAATGCCGGGACGGCGCGGAATCCTTCTGCCAGGCCCAGCGCGCCCATGGCTGCCACGTCGACGGCGCCTTCGCGGACTACGTCGCGGTCGACGCCCGCTACGCGGTGCGGCTGCCGGCCGATGCCGATCCGGTCGCCACCGCGCCGCTGCTGTGCGCCGGCGTCACCGCCTATGGCGCGGTGCGGCGGGCCGGGCTGCGCCCCGGGTCGCGCTGCGCCATCTTCGGCTGCGGCGGGCTCGGCCTGTTCGCGGTCCAGCTGGCCGTCCGCGCCGGCGCCACCGTCGTCGCGCTCGACGTGTCGCCGGCGAAGCTGGAGCGCGCCCTGGCCTGCGGCGCCCACCACGCCGTGGTCGCGGACGGCACGGCGGCCGAGGCGCTGCAACGCCTGGGCGGCATGCAGGCCTGCATCAACTTCGCGCCGACCGACGCCACCTGGGCCGCCATGGTCGGCGGCGTCCGGCCACGGGGCATGATCGTCGCGGCCGCGCTGGTGGCGACGCCCGTGCCGGTCACCCCATACTGGCTGACGGCGACCGGCGTCACCCTCACCGGCACCAGCGTCGGCACCCGGCGGGAGATGGAGCAGTTGATCGCGCTGCATGCGTCGGCGCCGCTGCACAGCCCGACCCGCCGCATCGCGCTGGCCGACATCAATGACGGCCTGCGCGACCTGCGGGACGGGCGGGTCGACGGCCGGCTGGTGATCGATTTCGCGCTGGGCTGAGCGCTAGCTGCGCGGCGCCGGATCATCCCGGGACAGCCCCATGGCGTTGCCGGACAGGAGCCCGTCGACCCAGCCATTGGCGATGCGCACGGCGTCCTCCGGCGTGAACACCGAGGGGTCGAGGCAGAGCTCGAGCCACAGCCCGTCCAGCATGGCGGTGAAGGCCAGCGCCGCCACCGCTGTATCGACCCGGCGGGAGTGGGAGGCGACGGCCTCGGCGATCAGCCCTTCGAGCCGGCGGCGATAGGCGGCGTAGACGTCGCGGTGGATCTGCCGGATCGCCTCGTCGCGGCGCACCAGGGCCCAGAAGGACAGCCAGATCGACAGCAGATCGGGGTCCAGCACCGGCGGCCGGAAGCTGGCGTCGATGAAGGCGCGCAGCCGCGCCTCGGGCGTGGCGTCCGCCGAATCCAGTGCGACAGCCAGGGTCTCGGCCACATGGCTGCCGATGGAACGGTAGGTTTCGGCGATCAGGGCGTCGATGCCGCCGAAATAATGGCGCACCAAGCCGGGCGAGACGCCGGCACGGGCGCACACCTCGCGCACCGATGTAGCGCCATGGCCGCGTTCGGCCAGGCATCGGGCCGTGGCTTCGATCAGCGCCCGGCGTCGAACCGCCGGCAATTCGCGCGTAAACTTCGCGCGCGGCCCTGATTTATCGTCGGGCACGCGATCAGGTGAGGCGGAGCGGGGCTCGGCCACGAAAGGCAACGGCCCGGGGTCGCCCCCGGGCCGCGTCCGTCGTCACAGCAGCTGGACCGCTTCCGCCATCGGGCCCTTCTGGCCCATGCGGACCGTCAGGCGAACCCGCTGCTCGCTGTTCAGGCTCGGCAGGCCGGCCTTCTGCAGCGCGCGCGAGGCAACGTAGACGTCCTTGCCGCCGTCATCCGGCGTCACGAACCCGAAGCCCTTCTCGGCGTTGAAGAACTTCACCGTGCCCTCGACCTCGGTCGCCGGGCCGCTGAAGCCGCCGCGATCGCCGCCGAAGCCGCCACCACCACCGCCGAAGCCGCCACCACCGCCGCCGCCGAAGCCACCGCGATCCCCGCGGTCGCCGAAGCGGTTGGGCCGGAAGCCGCCACCGGCGCCGGCACCACCACCGGCGGGTGGAGCGCCGAGCTCCTCGACACGATGGATCACCGCGACCTGCGGGCCTTTCTGACCTTCTGCGATGTCGCAGACGATCTTCGTGCCCTCATACATCTCGCGATGGCCGGACTGTTCCACGACCGAGGCGTGCAGGAACGCATCCGGCGAACCGTCCGTCACCTGGACGAAGCCGAAGCCCTTCGTCGCATTGAACCACTTGACCACTGCCGTCACGTCACGGCGATATTCGCCGCCTCCGACGCGCGGCGGATGACGTCGGTTCATCATTGAACTGAAACTCCAAGAGAAAGTGCTGCACCAGGACCAAGGGTGCGGCTTCCGCGAGCGGAAACCAGAATCTGTCCGCTCGCAACCGGATTTGCGCCGGTGCTGGACGGTCTGAACGTTTTTGTCGAGACGACCATTCGTTACCTAGAGACAACCAGCCCGCGCGTGATGACCACCCGCGGGCGAAGTAACGCCTCTCTACCCCTCAGCCGAGCCTACAGAAGACACCCGGACAAACTATAACCTCAGGCCGAGCGCCTTGACCATAGGCGTTCGGCCGGGTCGGAGAGAATCTTTCGCAGGACAATTCGAGGATGACTCAGCATGACAGCCGCACCGGGGCGCCGGTCTTGACTGATTCCCACGCCGCGTCGGCGAGCAGGAGGGCGCGCTTGCCGTCCTCGCCGCCGGCCCGGGGCGGCCGCCCCTCCAGCACCGCGTCGATGAAATCGTCGAGCTCGCGCCGATAGGCGTCGGCATAGCGCTCCAGGAAGAAATGCAGCGGCTTGTCCCGCACCACCCCGTCGGCGCCGGCATATTCCACCGTGGTCGCGGCCCGGTTCTCGGCCCGCAGCATGCCGAGCGATCCGAACGCCTCGACCCTCTGGTCGTAGCCATAGACGGCGCGACGGCTGTTCGAGATCTGGGCGATGGCGCCGCCCGCGGTCTTCAGCGTCACCACCGCGGTATCGACGTCGCCTTCGGCGCCGATCGCCGGGTCGACCAGGTTGCTGGCCGTCGCGTAGATCTCCACCGGCTCCTCGCCCAGCAGCCAACGGGCGATGTCGAAGTCGTGGATCATCATGTCCCGGAACAGCCCGCCGGAGACGCGGATGTAGCTGGCCGGCGGCGGGCCCGGATCGCGGCTGGTGATCGCCACCAGCTCGACCTTGCCGATGCGGCCCTCGGCGATGCCGGCATGGACCGCCTCGAAGCTGGGGTCGAAGCGCCGGTTGAAGCCGAGCGCCAGCGGCACGCCGGCCTGGGCGACGATGTCGAGGCAGCCCTCGACCCGGGCGCTGTCGAGGTCGATCGGCTTCTCGCAGAAGATCGCCTTGCCGGCCTTGGCCGCCGCCTCGATCAGGTCGGCATGGGTGTCGGTCGAGCTGGCGATCACCACGGCGTCGGCGCCGTCCAGCGCCGCCAGGCCGTCGCCGACCGCGGCGCCGTGCTGCTTGGCCAGCGCTTCAGCCGACTCGCGGTGCACATCGACCACGGTGACCAGTTGGGTCCGCGGGTTCCGGGCGATGTTGTCGGCATGGATCTTTCCGATCCGTCCGGCACCGAACTGGCAGATCTTGAGCATGGTTCCTCTCCCTCGCGACGCGCCGGATCATCGGCCCGGCGTCCGCCGACCGCGATAGAAAAATCAGAATTCTGAGGTTGCAGTCAAATGGAATATTTGTTCTATTTGATCGAAATCGCCCTGGGGAGGACCAGCCAATGACCCGCCATCTGACCGGCCACCGCGGCGGCTTCGGCCCGGGGCTGACGCAGATCACCCGCTTCGACGAGCCCGAGGACGACACCGGCATCGCGGTTTCCGTGCTGAAGCTGGCGCCGGGCGAGAGCCGCGAGATCGAGACCGCGAACGAGACCGCCTGGCTGCTGATGTCCGGCGCCGCCGAGGTGGCGGTCGACAACCAGTCTGTCCGCCTCTCCCGCGCCTCGCTGTTCGATGAATCGGCCAGCGCCGTGCATGTCGCAGCCGGCGCCCGGGTGCGCCTCCAGGCCGAGACCGAGGCCGAGTTCACGGTCTACGAGACCAGGAACGCCAAGCCCTTCCCCTCCCGCCTGTTCCAGCCGGCGGACGTGCCGAACGAGCATCGCGGCAAGGGCCAGGTCGACGACGCTTGCTACCGCTACGTCCGCACCATCTTCGACCTGCGCAACAGCGACCCGAATGCCGAGCTGGTGCTGGGTGAGGTGGTGACCTTCCCCGGCCGCTGGTCGAGCTATCCGCCGCACCACCACCCGCAGCCGGAGATCTACCATTACCGCTTCACCGATCCGCGCGGCTACGGCCATGCCGAGCTGGGAGAAACCGTGCTGAAGGTGCGCGCGAACGACACCATCAAGATCTTCGACGGCTTCGACCATGCGCAATGCGCGGCGCCCGGCTACGGCATGTACTACGCCTGGGTGATCCGGCACCTGGCCGGCAACCCCTACACCGTACCGGAGTTCACCGAGGAGCATCGCTGGACCATGGACGCCCAGGCCGAGTTCTGGCGCCCGGAGGGAGTCTCGCGTCATGGCTGAGCCCACCCTCGACGTCATCTGCATCGGCCGGTCCTCGGTCGACCTCTATGGCGAGCAGGTCGGCGGCCGGCTGGAGGACATGGCGTCCTTCGCCAAGTACGTCGGCGGCTGCCCGACCAACATCTCGGTCGGCACCGCCCGGCTGGGCCTGCGCACCGCCCTGCTGACCCGGGTCGGGGACGAGCATATGGGCCGCTTCATCCGCGAGCAGCTGGCGGCGGAGGGGGTCGACACCAGCCATGTCATCAGCGATCCGAAGCGGCTGACCGCGCTGGTCATCCTCGGCATCCGCGACCGCCACACCTTCCCGCTGATTTTCTACCGCGAGGACTGCGCCGACATGGCGCTGTCCGAGGACGACATCGACGAGGCCTTCATCGCCTCGGCCCGCGCCGTGGTCGTCACCGGCACGCATTTCTCCACCCCCTCGGTCGCGGCGATGAGCCGGAAGGCGATGCGGCTGGCCCATGCCCATGGCCGCAAGGTGGCGCTGGACATCGACTACCGGCCGGTGCTGTGGGCCCTGACCGGCCACGGGCTGGGCGAGGAGCGCTTCGTCGAGAGCTCGGCGGTCAGCGCCCATCTGCAGGCGATCCTGCCGGACTGCGACCTGATCGTCGGCACCGAGGAGGAGATCCACATCGCCGGCGGCGCCACCGACACGCTGGCGGCGCTGCGCCGGGTCCGGGAGCTCAGCACGGCCACGATCGTGGTCAAGCGCGGACCGATGGGCTGCGTCGTGTTCCCGGGTGCGATCCCGGACGACATCGAGCAGGGGGTGAAGGGCCCCGGCTTCCCGGTCGAGGTCTACAACGTGCTGGGCGCCGGCGACGGTTTCATGGCCGGCTTCCTGCGCGGCTGGCTGCGCGACGAGCCGGTCGAGGCCGCCTGCCGCTACGCCAATGCCTGCGGCGCCTTCGCCGTGTCGCGGCACGGCTGCGCTCCGTCCTATCCGAGCTGGACCGAGCTGTCGCAGTTCCTGGCCCAGGGCAGCGCCCATCACCGGCTGCGCGAGGACCCCGCGCTCAACCAGGTGCATTGGGCGACGACCCGGATCCGCGACTGGCCCGAGGTCCACGCCATGGCCTTCGACCACCGGTCGCAGCTGGAGGAGATGGCGGCGCGCCACGGCGTCGATCCGGAGCGGATCGGCGACTTCAAGCTGCTGGCCTGGCGGGCGGCGAAGCAGGCGCATGGCGACCGGCCCGGCTTCGGCGTGCTGATCGATGGGCGGCTGGGCAGCGAGGCGCTGTTCGCGGCCGCCGGCAGCGGCGCCTGGATCGGCCGGCCGATCGAGCTGCCGGGGTCGCGCCCGCTGCGCTTCGAGGGCGGGCCGGATGTCGGCGTCACCTTGCGGGAATGGCCGCTGGAGCATGTGGTCAAGTGCCTGGTGCAATACCATCCGGACGACCCGCCGGAGATCCGGGCTGAGCAGGACCGCCAGCTGCTGGCGTTGCTCGATGCCAGCCGAGCCACCCGGCACGAGCTGCTGATCGAGGTGATCCCGCCGAAGACCCTACCGGCCGACGACCGCACCGTGGCCCGGGCGCTGGACCATCTCTACGGCATCGGCATCCATCCGGACTGGTGGAAGCTGCCGCCGCCGCCTTCGGAGGCCGCCTGGGCGGCGATCCAGGAGGTGATCGCCCGGCACGACCCGCATTGCCGCGGCGTGCTGCTGCTGGGGCTGGAGGCGCCGGAGGAGCAGCTGATGGCTGCCTTCGCCCTGGCCGCGCGCCAGCCCTGGTGCCGCGGCTTCGCGGTCGGCCGAACCATCTTCGGCCGCGCCGCCGAGGACTGGATCGCCGGGCGCATCGACGACGACGAAGCGGTGAGACGGATGGCCGCCAGCTATGGCAGCCTGATCGCCGCCTGGGAGAATGCCCGCGCCGCAGCGCAAGCCGCGGCCTGAAGGGAGCGATAGGGATGGGAACCGTGCGTTTGACCATGGCGCAGGCCCTGGTGCGCCACCTCGCCGCGCAATGGACCGAGGACGACGAGGGCCGGCGCGAGCGCCTGTTCGCCGGCTGCTGGGCGATCTTCGGCCACGGCAATGTCGCCGGCATGGGCGAGGCGCTGTACGCCCATCGCGAGGATCTGCCGACCCTGCGGGCGCACAATGAGCAGGCGATGGCCCTGGCCGCGGTCGCCTATGCCAAGGCCAAGTTCCGCCGCCGGATGATGGCGGTCACCACCTCGATCGGCCCGGGGGCCACCAACCTGGTGACGGCCGCGGCGCTGGCCCATGTCGACCGGCTGCCGGTGCTGCTGCTGCCCGGCGACGTCTATGCCAGCCGCCGGCCGGATCCCGTCCTGCAGCAGGTCGAGGATTTCGGCGACGGCACGGTCAGCGCCAATGACTGCTTCCGCCCGGTGTCGCGCTATTTCGACCGGATCACCCGGCCGGAGCAGATCCTGACCGCCCTGCCCCGCGCCCTGGCGGTGCTGACCGACCCGGCCGAATGCGGGCCGGTGACGCTGGCCCTGTGCCAGGACGTGCAGGCCGAGGCCTATGACTACCCCGCCTGGTTCTTCGAGGACCAGGTCCACCGCATCCGCCGCCCCGGCCCGGACGAGGCCGAGCTGGCCCAGGCCGTCGCGGCGCTGAAGACGGCCGAGCGGCCGCTGCTGATCGCTGGCGGCGGCGTGCTGTATTCCGGCGCCGCCAAGGCCCTGGCCGGCTTCGCCGAGCGCCACGGCCTGCCGGTGGCCGAGACCCAGGCCGGCAAGGGCAGCCTGGCCTGGAACCACCCGGCCAATGCCGGCTCGATCGGCGTCACCGGCTCCAGCGTTGCCAATGCGCTGGCCGTCGACGCCGATGTGGTGCTGGCGGTCGGCACGAGGCTGCAGGACTTCACCACCGGCTCCCGCGCCCTGTTCCGGGCGCCGGGGCGGACGCTGATCCAGCTGAACGCCGCCGTGTTCGACGCCGCCAAGCACGGCGCCCTGCCGCTGGTGGCCGATGCCAGGCGTGGCCTCGACGCGCTGTCCGAGGCGCTGGGGTCCTGGACCGCGCCGAAGGCCCAGTCCGACCGCACCCGCGGGCTGATCACGGAGTGGACCGCGTCGGTCGACCGCGCCACCGCCGCCAGCAACGCCCCCCTGCCCTCCGACGCCCAGGTGCTGGGCGCGGTCAACCGGGCGGCCGGGCGCGGCGCCGTCGTGGTCTGCGCCGCCGGCGGCCTGCCGGGCGAGCTGCACAAGCTGTGGCGCACCGACGCGCCGGGCGGCTACCATCTGGAATACGGCTATTCCTGCATGGGCTACGAGATCGCCGGCGGCCTCGGCGTCAAGCTGGCCCGGCCGGACCGCGAGGTCTATGTCCTGGTCGGCGACGGCAGCTACATGATGATGAACTCCGAGATCGCGACCGCGGTGCAGCAGGGCGTCAAGCTCACCATCGTCGTGCTCGACAATCACGGCTTCGGCTGCATCAACCGGCTGCAGAACGCGACCGGCGGCGCGTCGTTCAACAACCTGTTCCGCGACATCGAAGGCGCCCAGCCGATCGACTTCGCCCTGCACGCCGCCAGCATGGGCGCGGCGTCGGAGAAGGTGGCCGGCATCGCCGAGCTGGAGGGCGCGCTGCTGCGCGCCAAGGCCACCGACCAGACCAACGTCATCGTCATCGACACCGACCCGGTGGTGACGACCGAGGCCGGCGGCACTTGGTGGGACGTGGCCGTCCCCGAGGTCTCCGACCGCGACCCGGTGCGCCGGGCCCGCGCCGGCTACGAGGAGCAGTTGGCCGGCCACCCCATCACCGGGCGTTCCGCCTGATCCATCAACCATCCGACCGCACGAGACCGCCGCGATGACCGTCACCCTCGGCACCAACCCGATCGCCTGGAGCAACGACGACCTGCCGGAGCTTGGCGGCGAGACGCCGCTCGAGACCTGCCTGTCCGAGGCGCGCGAGGCCGGCTTCACCGGCATCGAGCTGGGCAACAAGTTCCCGCGCCAGGCCGACGCCCTGCGGCCGATCCTGGAGGCGCATCGTCTGGCCCTGATCTCGGGCTGGTACAGCGCCAACCTGCTCGACCGCTCGGTCGAGGAGGAGATCGCGGCAATGGAGCCGCATCTGGCGCTGCTCGCCGCGCTCGGCTGCAAGGTGATGGTGTTCTGCGACACCTCCGGCGCCGTGCATGGCGACCGCGGCACGTCCCTGTCGCAGCGCCCGACCCTGCCGGAGGATGCGTGGCCGGAGTTCGGCCGCAAGCTGACCGCCGTCGGCGACCACATGGCGAAGCACGGCGTCCGGCTGGCCTACCACCACCACATGGGCACGCTGGTGCAGAGCGAGGCCGAGGTCGACCTGCTGATGCAGCACACCGGCCTGTCGGTCGGGCTGCTGCTCGATTCCGGTCACATGACCGTGGCGGGCGGTGACCCCGCGGCGCTGGCCCGGCGCTACGCCAGCCGGATCAACCACGTCCACGCCAAGGATGTGCGCCGCGACGTGCTACAGAAAGTGCGCGACGAGGATTGGAGCTTCCTCGACGGCGTTATCGGCGGGCTGTTCACCGTGCCGGGCGACGGCATGGTCGACTTCCCGCGGATCTTCGACGCCCTGCCGAAGAGCTACAGCGGCTGGATGGTGGTGGAGGCCGAGCAGGACCCGGCCAAGGCGCATCCGCTGACCTACGCCCGGCTGGGCTATCGCAACCTGTGGAAGTTCGCGACCGGCGCCGGCTTCGAGGTGAAGAGCTGAAGGCTCGATCGGTCAACACACTGTTTATGCAGATTTCTCCATCCTGTCGAAGCGGTTGATGTCATAGTGACGCATCGAATCAACTCACCCGGATGGTGAAATGTCGGCCTTTTCCTCTTTCTTCGCTTTCTTCGCCCGCATCTTCCTCGCCGTCCTGTTCGTGGTCTCCGGCTGGGGCAAGCTGACCGGCTTCGAGGGCTTCGTCGGCTATGTCGCCTCGAACGGGCTGCCGGTGCCGCAGCTGTTCGCCGCGCTGACCATCCTGGTCGAGCTCGGCGGCGGCGTCCTCTTGATCCTCGGCCTGTTCTCGCGCCTGGCCGCCTTCATCATGGCCGGCTTCGCGCTGCTGACCATCGTCGTCGTCCATCATTTCTGGACCATGGCCGATGCCGAAATGCAGATGAACCAGCTGATGGCGATGAAGAATCTCGCCATCGCCGGCGGCCTCTTGATGGTCACCGCCTTCGGCCCCGGCGCCTGGGCGGTCGGCCCCGGCCGCGACTGAGGCGTCGTCCGACGACGAACCGAACGGCGGGTCCCCGGGCCCGCCGTTTCGCATTGCGGCGGCGTCCATTGCATCGCTCCGCCGCCACGCTATCCTGGCGGCAGTCTTTCCCATCCGAAGGGACCTGCTTCATGTCGGATGGCTGCGTGGCGGGGCGCCGTCCCGCCGCAGCACCAGGACCGGGTCGCTTCCGCCTGGCCATCGCCATGGCGCTGCTTCTGGCCATCGGCATCGGAGACGCCCGGGCCGCGGATCAGGCCACCCCCGGACAGGCCGCCGCCGCAGCGGTGCGCGCCGACGACATCCAGACCGAGCTGCCCACCGCCGTGCCGCCCCCCGAGCCGGCCGGAGCGCTGTTCAGCCTGTCAGGCTCGGCCCTCAACGTCAGCCTGTGGATCGCGATCCTTTGCGCCCTCGCGGTCCTTGCCTATTTCATCAGCGACATCCTGCCCCGCGGCGGCATCGCCCGGCGGTCGCGCTGGGGCACGGCCGCAGACGCGGCCGACCCGCTGGCGCCGCGCGGCGGCGAGGCGGTGCCGGCCGCCGCCGACCAGCTGGCGCAGCAGGGCCGCTTCGCCGAAGCCATCCACGCGCTGCTGCTTCAGGGCCTGAGCGACGTGCGCAAACGCCTGGACCTGCGCTTCGCCGATTCCCTGACCAGCCGCGAGATCGTGCGGCGGGGCGGCCTGCCGGGTGGCGCGCAGCGGCCCCTGCAGGACATCGTCGAACGGGTCGAGCGCGCCTATTTCGGCACTCACCCGACCGGGGCGGAGGACTACCGCGCCTGCCGCGATCATTACGAGGCGCTGCGACAGGCCCTGCGCGAGGGGGCGCGCGCATGACCGACGCCTCGGTGTTCGCGCCGCGGGTCCTGCTCGGCTGGGTCGCGGCGATCGCGGCCGCCTTCGCCTTCTCGATCTATTTCATGAGCGCCGGCAGCGGGACCGGCGACCACACCGGTCCGGTCGTGAGCGGGCCCAACGCGCTGTCCCGTTCGGCGATCGGCTATGCCGGCCTGGCGGGGATGCTGCAGCGCCTGGGGCTGCCGGTGGTGACGCGGAACAACGGCCGGAGCGAGACGCTGCGGCCGGGCAGCGTCGTCATCATCGCCGAGCCGCAGCCTTCGGCGGAGGCGGAGGAGAGCGGCTTCGCCATCGGCCGGGCGACCGGCGTGCTGTATGTGCTGCCGAAGTGGCGCGGCCTGCCCAGCCAGTCGCATGCCGGCTGGATCGAAGATGCCGTCCCGCTGCCGCCCGGCAACGCCGACTGGACGCTGGCGCGCGCCGGCGCCGAAGGTCATGTCGTGCGGGTCGCGCCGCCCGCCGCCTGGACCACCAACACGCTGGGCCCGGCGCCCAGCCCCGGGCCGATGCTGCAACTGATCGCCGACAGCGACCTGACCCCGATCGTCGCGGCGGAGCAGGGTATCCTGATCGGCGAGACACGGCGGGACGGGCGGTTGATCCGGGTCGTCGCCGACCCCGACATCCTGTCGAACCAGGGGCTGCTGAAGGGCGAGAACGCCGCCCTGGCCCTGCGGCTGGTCGAGGGGCTGCGTGGCGGCGGCAACGTCGTATTCGACACCACCGTCCGCGGCACCGCGGCCGGCAAGGCCCCGGATCTCGACCTGCTGCGGCTGCTGATCCGACCCCCCTTCATCTGGGTCACCCTCCTGGCGCTCGCGGCTGTCGCCATGCTGCTGTGGGCGGCCATGCCGCGCTTCGGCAAGCCGGACGCCACCCCCGAACTGTTCGCCGCGGGCAAGCGGCCGCTGCTGCGCAACGTGGCCAACCTGCTGGAGTTCGCCGGCCATCAGGAGGTGGTGGCCACCGGCTATGTCCAGTCGACCATCCGCACCGTGGCCCGCCGCCTGCACGCCCCGCGCGACCTGGCCGGCGGCACCCTGATCGACTGGCTCGACCGGGTCGGCCGCGCGCGCGGCGTCACCATCGACCTGCCGCGCGTCGTCGCCGGTCTCGACCCGGCGGCCGCCTCGGCCTCCGACCGCACAGCGCTGATCCGGGCCACGAGCGATATCCATCGCTGGAAACGGGAGATCCTGAATGGACTTTAGCCGCATCCAGGCCATCACGGACGGTATCCGGGGGGAGGTCGGAAAGGTCGTCGTCGGCCAGGATGAGGTGATCGACCTGCTGCTGACCGCCCTGCTTTGCGGCGGCCATGTGCTGATCGAAGGCGTGCCGGGGACCGCGAAGACGCTGATCACCCAGGCCTTCGCCGGCAGCATGGCGCTGCAGTTCGGCCGCATCCAGTTCACGCCGGACATGATGCCGGGCGACATCCTCGGCACCAACCTGTTCAACTTCCAGACCAACAGCTTCTCGCTGACCAAGGGCCCGATCTTCACCCAGATCCTGCTGGCCGACGAGATCAACCGCACCCCGCCGAAGACCCAGGCGGCGCTGCTGCAGGCGATGAACGAGCGCTTCGTCACCATCGACGGCAAGGACTATGCGTTGGGCGACGAGTTCATGGTGGTCGCCACCCAGAACCCGATCGAGCAGCAGGGCACCTATCCGCTGCCGGAGGCGCAGCTGGACCGCTTCCTGTTCAAGGTCCTGATCGACTATCCGTCGCGCGACGAGGAGCGGGCGATCGTCGCGCGCCACGGTCACCGCTCGGCGATGCCGCGGCTGGCCGATTTCGACCTGGCGGCGGTGGTCCGCCCCGAGGATTTCGCCGAGGCGCGCCGGGCGGTGGCGGAGATCCGCCTGTCAGACGTGCTGATCGACTATGTCGTCGACATCGTCCGGGCCACGCGCCAGCACAGTGCGATCGAGACCGGCGCCTCGCCCCGCGCCGCCAACATGATGGCGACGTCGGCCCGGGCCTATGCCGCCCTGCAGGGCCGCGACTTCGTCATTCCCGACGACATGAAGACGCTGGCCGAGCCGCTGCTGCGGCACCGTATCGTGCTGTCGCCAGGCGCCGAGATGCAGGGCCTGACCGGCGGCCAGGTGATCCGCGCCATCCTCGAGCAGATCCCCGCGCCGCGATGACCCTGCCGACCCCCCTCGCCGTGCTGGTGTTCGCGCTGGGCGTGCCGATCGCGCTGCTGGCCGTGGTGGTCGACCCGCGACTGTGGAGCCTGGGCGTCAGCTACGGCTTCCTGGTGCTGGCGGCGATGGCCACCGACGCCCTCCTGGCCGTGCCGCGGCGCGCCCTGACGGTCGAGCTGCAGGCGCCGGACCGGATCCATATCGGCGAGACCGGCGTCGCCGAGATCCGCGTCGGCACCACCGGCCGCACCCGCACGACCCGGTTCGAGGTCCTGCCGGAACAGCACGGCCCGCTCGACCCCGCCCGGCTCGACCGGCTGGAGCCGACATCCGGCACCGGCGCGCAGGGCCGCCTGGTGCTGACGCCGCGGCAGCGCGGCCGGATCATCATCGATGCCGTCTGGCTGCGCTGGCAGGGCCCCCTCGCCCTGGTCCGCCGCATGCATCGTTTCGCGGTCGACGCGGCCATCGACGTCGTGCCCAATGTCCGCGGGGCCCAGCCCGGCGCGCTGCAGTTCTTCTCGAACGAGGCGGTGTTCGGCACCAAGACCCAGCAGCAGCACGGCGAGGGCTCGGAATTCGAGGCCCTGCGCGACTTCACCGTCGGCCTCGACCGGCGCCACATCGACTGGAAGCACTCCGCCCGCCACCGTCGGCTGCTGTGCAAGGAGTTCCAGATCGAGCGCAACCACCAGATCGTCTTCGCCTTCGACACCGGCTACCTGATGCGCGAGCGGATCGCCGGCATCCCGCGGCTCGACCATGCCATCAACGCGGCGCTGCGGCTGGCCTGGATCTGCCTCCGCGCCGGCGACTTCGTCGGCATCTGCGGCTTCGACGCCCGGATCCGCAGCTATCAGGCGCCGACCCGCGGCCGGTCGCGCTTCGCCAGCATCCAGCACGCGATCGCGGCGCTGTCCTACAACACCGAGGAGACCAACTTCACGCTCGGCCTGGCCGAGCTGAACCTGCGGCTGCGGCGGCGCGCCCTGGTGGTCCTGTTCACCGAGTTCGTCGACACGGTGACGGCGGAGCTGATGATCGGGAGCCTGCAATACATCGCCAACCGCCATGTCGTGGTTCTGGTGACGCTGCGCGACGGCGACCTGCAGCAGGCGGTCGATGCCGAGCCGAAGGACTTCGCCGCGGTGGCCGAGGCGATGATCGCCGAGGGCTTCCAGCGCGACCGCGGCGTGGTGTTCGAGCGGCTGGAGCGCATGGGGCTGCATTGCATCGACGTGCCCAGCACGGAGATCTCCGTCGCCTTGATCAACCGCTATCTGCTGATCAAGCAGCGCGGCCTGATATGACGCCGCCCGCCGACACCAACGCGGCCGAGGGGGCCGGCGACCCGGCGACGATCGTGCTGCGCAGCAGCGAGTTCCGGCATGGGCGGGAAGACGCCTGGCGGGAGCTGGAGGAGCTGGTCGAGCGGGCGGAACGGCATGGCCTCGGCACCCTCGGGGCCGAGGAGCTGCAGCGCCTGCCGCTGCTGTACCGCTCGGCACTGTCCTCGCTGTCCGTCGCCCGCGCCATCGCCCTCGACCGCAATCTGCGGCTGTATCTCGAGAATCTCGGGCTGCGCGCCTTCCTGCTGGTGCACGCGCCGCGTCATGGCCTGCTGGAGGGCATCCGCGACTTCCTGTGGCGCGGCTTCCCGGCCCGGGTGCGCGCTTCGGGCCGGCCGATCCTGCTGGCCTTCGCCGCCATCGCCCTGGGCATCGTCGCCGGCTATCTGCTGGTGGCGGGCAACCCTGCCTGGTTCTCCAGCCTGGTGCCCGGCGACCTGGCCGGCGGCCGGTCCGAGAGCAGCACGCGCGAGGAGCTGCTGGAGGACGAGATCTTCGCCCCCTGGCCCGGCTTCACCCAATCCTTCATCGTGTTCGCCAACTTCCTGTTCCGGCACAACACGCTGGTCGGCCTCCTGACCTTCGGCCTCGGCATCGCCGCGGGCATCCCGACCCTGCTGCTGCTGCTGTATCAGGGGCTGGTCTTCGGCGCCTTCGTTGCCCTGCACCAGGACCGCGGGCTGCTGCTCGACTTCGTCGGCTGGGTCTCGATCCACGGGGTGACGGAGTTCGGCGCCATCATCCTGTGCGGTGCCGGCGGCCTGGTGGTCGCACAGAACATCCTGTTCCCCGGCCGTCGCTCGCGGCTGGCCAATGTCGCCTTCCGCGGTCAGGACGCGGCGCAGCTGGTGGTCGGCGCCGTCCTCATGTTCCTGATCGCCGGGCTGATCGAAGGCGGGCTGCGGCAGCTCGTGGCCGACACCCCGGCGCGCCTCGCCATCGCCGGCCTGACCGCGATCCTCTGGCTGGCCTATTTCACCCTGGCCGGGCGGAAGGTCGCGCGATGACCGTCGCCGCCGACCGCGTCTCGGAATTCCTGGAGGGCGTGCGACGCAGCCGGCGCGAGATCGTCACGCCGGAAGGCGTGGCCCTGCCGGTGGACCTGGCCGAGCATGGCGGACGGGCGGCGGCCTTCGCCATCGACATGGTCATCTGGCTGTGCACGACGATTGTGCTGTACCTCGTCATCGTCGCCGCGCTGCGGCACGGCGGCGCCAGCGGGATCGTGATCACCCTGGTGCTGTTCATCGCCTTCCTGGTGCGCAACCTGTACTTCATCTATTTCGAGCTGATCTGGCGCGGCGCCACGCCGGGCAAGCGGGTCTGCGGCCTGCGCGTGATCGACCGGCGCGGCGGGCCGCTGACGCCGGCCGCCGTCGTCGCCCGCAACCTGACGCGCGAGGTCGAGATCTTCCTGCCGCTCGGCGCGGTGCTGTCGCTCGGCCCCGGGGCCTGGACGGATCTGTTCCTCGTCGCCTGGCTGCTGCTGCTCACGGCCCTGCCGCTGTTCAACCGCGACCGCATGCGCGGCGGCGACTTCATCGCTGGCACCATCGTCATCGCCGTGCCGAAGCGGATGCTGCTGGCCGACCTGGTCCAGGCCTCGGCGCGCCACCGGTTCACGCCGCAGCAGCTCGGCGCCTACGGTGCCTTCGAGCTGCAGATCCTGGAGGAGCTGCTGCGCCGGCCGGCCTCGGCCGACACCGACCGGCTGCTGGCCGATGTCTGCGGCAAGATCTGCCGCAAGATCGAGTGGACGGCGCCGGTTCCGGCCGCGGAGATCCGACGCTTCCTGACCGAGTTCTACACGGCGGAGCGCGCCCATCTCGAACAGGAGCAGCTGTTCGGGCGGGCGCGGGCCGACAAGCACAGCCAGCCGGGCTGAGGCCGCCTCAGTCGAAGACGCGCGCGATCTCCTCGATGTCGACGCCTTCCTTGGCCACCCGCAGTTGGTAATAGACGACCCCGTTCACCACCGCGCCGAAGGCGGAGACGATGGAGGTCAGCGCCAGGGGGCCGAAGACGGCGGCGTACAGCCCCATCGTCCCCAGGATCACTTCGGCGAGCGCCTGGACGGCGGCGCTGGCGATCACCACCACGACGAGGATGCCGAAGATGCGCCAGCGGTGGCCCTTGGTGAGGACGCCGCTGCGCGACAGGCTGGCGAACACGCCCGGCCGCTCGACGACGGCGGCCGGGACCGCGACGTAATAGGCGCAGAACACCATGATGCCGGGGACGATCAGCAGAATCATGCCCAGCATGACCAGCACGCCGACAGTGATCGAGACGCCGAGGATCGGGATCAGCGCGCTCAGGCCGATCGTCAGGCAGCGGCCCACCGAGAAGCTCTGGTTCCGGAGCGTCTGGACGACGCCATAGATGATCGCACCATTGGCGATGAGCGAGCCGAGGAAGCCGAGGAAGCCACTGATGCCGGCGGCCATCCCCGGGTTGCCTGCGCCGACCCCCTGGGTCAGGACGAAGAGGTAGAGGAACACCGGCAGGTTGGACAGCAGCGCCAGCACCAGGAAGGCCACAAAATGGCGGCTGAATATCTCGAACGACCGGCTGAACGCGTCGCCGACGCGGAAATCGCCGATGCCCCGGTCGGGCATTGCCACGGACGGATCGACCATATCATCTCCCCCTCGCAAACGGCGGCGATCCGATGGATCCGCCGCGACTGCCGGAGACGGCCCCCCCGCATAGGCCCGCCCCGCTCCGGCCCCTCAGAAACTTACACCGAGTTCAGGGATGAATTGCGGCAAATTGTCTCCGAAGCCATCGATTCGAGGAATTGATGCGGGGTCAGTCGAACACGCCGGCGAGGGTCTCGATGTCGACGCCGTCCTTGGCCGCGCGCAGCTGATAGTAGACCACCCCGACCACCACGGCACCGTAGGCGCTCAGGCAGACCTGCAAGAGCTGCTGGGCAACGGCGATCTCGACCGGGCCGAGCGCCCTGCGGGCGACGAAACCGAAGAGCGCACCCAGGATCACGCCGACCACGAACAGCAGGACGGCAATGGCGAGGATCCGCCAGCGCGAGCCGGCGGTCAGGCGCCGGCTGCGGGACAGGCTGGCGCGGATCCCGGCCTCCTCGACCACGCAGACCGGCACGGCGACATAGAAGGCACACAGCACGATCAGGCCCGGAACCAGCAGGGCGACGGCCGCCAGGACGGTCAGGAGCGACACGGCAATCGAGACGCCGATGATCGGAAACAGGCGGCCCAGGACGATCTCCAGCGAATGCCCGACCGAGAAGGGCTGCCGGCGCAGTTGCAGTACGACGCCGTAGATGATGGCGCCGTGGGCGATCGAGCCGCAGGCCAGCATCAGGAAGGTGTTGACCGTGATCGCGAAGCCCGCTCCGCCGCCGACCCACCCCGCCAGGCGGGCGGCGATGAAGAGATAGACCGGGACATGGGCGATCACGGCCAGCAGGACGAAGGCGCCGAAGCGGCGCCGGAAGATGTCGAAGGCCCGGTCGAGCACGTCGTCGACCCGGAAGGGGCTCGTGCCCGGTGCTGGCATCGCCGCGGCAGACTCCGCCATGGTCGCAGCCCCTCCCCGATCCGCGGCGGCGGCCGTCAGCGGTGCTTGAACTGCGCCGGCCGCTTCTCGGTGAAGGCGGCCATGCCCTCGCGCCGGTCCTCGGTGGCGAAGGTGGCGTGGAACAGGCGCCGCTCGAACAGGATGCCCTCGGCCAGCGGCGTCTCGTCGGCGCGGTGCACCGCCTCCTTCGCCATCATCGTGATCGGCAGCGAATAGCCGGCGATGGTTTCCGCCGCCTTCACGGCCACGGCCAGCAGCTCGGCCGCCGGCACCACGCGGGCGACCAGGCCCGACCGCTCGGCCTCCGCCGCATCCATCATCCGGCCGGTCAGCACCATGTCCATCGCCTTCGACCGGCCGATCAGCTTGGTCAGCCGCTGGGTGCCGCCGGAGCCGGGGATGGTGCCCAGCTTGATCTCCGGCTGGCCGAACTTCGCCGTGTCCGCGGCGATGATGAAGTCGCACATCATCGCGATCTCGCAGCCGCCCCCCAGGGCAAAGCCGGCGACCGCGGCGATGATCGGCTTGCGCAGCTTGGTGATGCAGGTCCAGTTCTCGATCAGGTTGCCGCGATAGGCGGCGATGAAGTCCTTCGACGCCATCTCCTTGATGTCCGCCCCGGCGGCGAAGGCCTTCTCCGAGCCGGTCAGGACGACGGCGCCGACGCCGTCATCGGCGTCGAAGGCCGCCAGGGCCTGGCCGAGATCCCGGAAGATCGCGTCGTTCAGCGCGTTCAGCGCCTGCGGCCGGTTCAGCGTGATCAGGCCGACCCGCCCCCGGGTCTCGACCAGGATGGTCTCGTAGCTTGCGGTCATGAAACGCTCCTCCGCATCTTCGATTGATCGAACGCCCGGTCAGCGCTGGCAGACCGGGCAGAAGAAGGTGCTGCGGCCGGACTGGACGAGGCGCCGGACCGTGCCGCGGCATCCTGGCGTCCGGCACGGCTCGCCCTCGCGGCCGTAGACCGACCAGGAATGCTGGAAATAGCCGAGTTCGCCATCGACCTGGACATAGTCGCGCAGGGACGAGCCGCCGGCCTCGATGGCGCGCTGCAGCACCGCCTTGATCTCCGGCACCAGCCGCGCCGCCCGCACCCCGGCTACCGAGGCGGCGACCCGGCGGGGCGAGATATGCGCTGCCCACAGCGCCTCGCAGACATAGATGTTGCCAAGGCCGGCGACGACGCGCTGGTCCAGCAGCGCCGCCTTGATCGGCGTGATCTTGCGGGCCAGCGCCTGGTCGAGAGTGGCGGCGTCGAACTCGTCCGACAGCGGCTCCGGCCCCAGCGCCTCCAGCGATTTGTGGGTGTGCAGCGCGTTCTGGCTGACCAGGTCCAACATGCCGAAGCGGCGGGTGTCGTTGAAGGTGACGACCGACCCGGCCTCGGTCTCGAACACCACATGGTCGTGCGGGCTGACGACCTGCGGTCGGCCCTGGGTGACCATCATCCGGCCCGACATGCCGAGATGGATCAACAGCACCATGCCGTCATCGAGATGGATCAGCAGGTATTTGGCGCGGCGGTCCAGGCGCACGACCCGGCGGCCGGTCAGCCGCTCGACCATCCGCTCGGGCAGCGGGAAGCGCAGGTCGGGGCGGCGCTGCTCGACGCGGGCCAGGCGCTGGCCTTCCAGGACGGGCACAAGGCCGCGGCGAACGGTCTCGACTTCGGGGAGCTCGGGCATGGCCGGCACACTGGCACGACCCGGCGCCGGACGCTATGGTCCCGGCCATGAGCGACGCGCCCCACAATCCCGAGTCCCGCTGGTTCGGCGACACCGAGGTCGACCCGACGGAGAAGACCCACCGCGTCCACGGCGTCTTCAGCAGCGTGGCCAGGCGCTACGACCTGATGAACGACCTGATGAGCGGCGGCGTCCACCGGCTGTGGAAGGCCCAGTTCATCGCGGCGATCCGGCCCCGCCCGGGCGAGGTCCTGCTGGATGTGGCCGGCGGCACCGGCGACATCGCCTTCCGCTTCCTCGACCGCGCCGGCGTGGACAGCACAGGCCGGGGCGCCCGCGCCATCATCTGCGACCTGACCGAGGGCATGGTCGCGGTCGGCCGCGACCGGGCGATCGATCGCGGCCGGGTCGGCCCGATCCTGCACATGGTCGGCAATGCCGAATCGCTGCCGGTCGCCGACCGGTCGGTCGACGTCTACACCATCTCCTTCGGCCTGCGGAACGTGACCCGGATCGACGACGCGCTGCGCGAGGCGCGGCGGGTGCTAAAGCCCGGCGGGCGCTTCTTCTGCCTGGAGTTCAGCAAGGTCGTGCTGCCGGGCCTGGACCGCGCCTACGACCTCTACTCCCGCGCCGTGATCCCGCGCCTGGGCAAGGTGGTGGCCAAGGACGAGGACAGCTACCGCTACCTGGTCGAGAGCATCCGCCGCTTCCCCGACCAGCCGAGCCTGGCCGAGCGAATCGAGGCCGCCGGGCTGGAGCGGGTGCGCTGGACCAACCTGTCGGCCGGAATCGCCGCCATTCACACCGGCTGGCGGATCTGAGGGTTCGGATCGGGCAATCCAGGCCCGATGATTGCATTGATCCAAGACTGCGCATAAAATTCACCAGCCTTATGCGCATCGATTGGATGACGACATGCTCACCCGCTACCGGGAAGACGCTCCGAAGAAGCCCGTCAACTGCAGCATGAACAGCGACCTCGTGGCTCGGGCGAAGGCCATGGGGATCAATGTCTCCGCTGCTGCCGAAGCCGGTCTCCTCACCGCCATCGAACAGGCCGAGCGCCGGCGGATCCAAGAGGAAACCGATGCCTTGATGAAGTTCTGGAACGAGCACGAGGCTCGATACGGATCGCCTGCCGACGAGTATTGCGAGATCTGAAGCCGCCGATGGCGCAATTCGATGTGCATCGGAATCTCGGAACGACGAGGGCGGAATTCCCTTACCTCGTCGTTCTGCAGTCGAGCCTGTTCCAGGAGTCGCGGCGGCGCGTGGTCATTCCGCTGACCCGGACCACCGCCAGGCTTCCCCAAGCCGAGCGGTTGAATCCGGTGTTCGAGATCGAGGGCGAGGCCTTCTCCCTGATGACCTTGGCCACTCTCAGCCTTCCGAAAGATCGCCTGGGGCCGCTGGTGACCAACCTCGCCGCCGAGAGCGACGCCATCGTCGCCGCAATCGACTGGATGATGAACCGAGGTTTTGGGTAGGATTTCACGGCCCTCGTCGCGCATTTCGTCGCAAGCGGTGATTGTAGGACTTGCCGAATCCGGCTGGGCGCCCTAAAGAACATTCATGCGATGTAATTCGCCCTCCGCCGCCTTGGGAACCTGCCGTGACGCTGACGCTGCGTGACCGCCGCATCCTGCTGGTCATTGCGGGCGGCATCGCCGCCTACAAGTCGCCGGACCTGATCCGCCGACTGGGCGAGCGTGGGGCCCGGGTGCGCTGCATCCTGACCAAGGCCGCGGCCGAGTTCGTCACCCCCCTCACCCTCGCGGCCCTGACCGAGGACAAGGTCTATGGCGAGCTGTTCTCGCTGACCGACGAATCGGAGATGGGCCACATCCGGCTGTCGCGCGACGCCGACCTGCTGGTGGTGGCCCCGGCCACCGCCAACATCCTGGCGCGGATGGCGGCCGGCCTGGCCGACGACCTGGCCACCACCGCCCTGTTGGCCACCGACAAGCCGGTGCTGGTGGCGCCGGCGATGAATGTCCGCATGTGGGACCATCCGGCGACGCGGGACAACCTGGCGCTGCTGCAGCGGCGCGGCGTGCGCCTGGTCGGCCCGAACCAGGGCGAGATGGCCTGCGGCGAATACGGCTTCGGCCGCATGTCCGAGCCTCTGGAGATCGTCGCCGCCGTCGAGGCCTATTTCACCGAGTTCGACCGCTTCGGCACCGGCGGCCCGTTGCAGGACCGCCACGTCATCGTCACCAGCGGCCCGACCCATGAGCCGATCGACCCGGTGCGCTACATCGCCAACCGCTCCTCCGGCAAGCAGGGCCACGCCATCGCCGCCGCCCTGCGCCAGGCCGGGGCGCGGGTGACGCTGGTGGCCGGCCCGACCCATGAGCCGGCGCCGCACGGCGTCACCGTGGTGCCGATCGAGACCGCCGACGAGATGCTGGCCGCCTGCCGCGCCGCCCTGCCGGCCGACGCCGCGGTCTGCGCCGCCGCCGTGGCCGACTGGCGGGTCGCCGCGCCCTCCGGCCAGAAGATCAAGAAGGGTGCCGGCGGGCCGCCGGCCCTGGCTCTGGCCGAGAACCCCGACATCCTGGCGACGCTGAGCGCGCCCGGCGCCGACCGGCCGGCCCTGGTGGTGGGCTTCGCCGCCGAGACCGAGGACGTGATCGCCCATGCCCAGGCCAAGCGCGCCCGCAAGGGCTGCGACTGGATCCTGGCCAACGACGTGTCGCCCGGCACCCAGGCGTTCGGCGGCGATTCGAACATCCTGCACCTGATCACCGCCGAGGGCGCCCAGACCTGGCCGCGCTTGAGCAAGGCCGATATCGGCACCCGCCTGGCCGGCGCGATCGCCCGCCATTTCGAGAAAGGCTGATCCCGAGCCGATGACCGAAGCCGTCTCCATCGCCGTCACCCGCCTGCCGCATGGCGCCGACCTGCCTTTGCCCACCGCCGCCACCGCGCAGTCGGCCGGGCTGGACCTGCTCGCGGCCGTGGCGGAGCCGGTGACGGTGGCGCCCGGACGCCGGGTGCTGATCCCGACCGGCATCGCCATCGCCCTGCCGGGCGGCTGGGAGGCGCAGGTGCGCCCACGCTCCGGCCTCGCCCTCAAGCACGGCATCACCATCGTCAACGCGCCCGGCACGATCGACTCCGACTACCGGGGCGAGATCGGTGTGGTGCTGATCAACCATGGCGACGAGCCGGTCGCCATCACCCGGGGCATGCGCATCGCCCAGATGGTCGTGGCCCGCCACGCGATCGTCGCCTGGGACGAGCGGCCGAACCTCGACGCCACCGCCCGCGGTACGGGCGGCTATGGATCCACCGGAACGGGAGCCTGACGGATGTTCCGCCTGCCGAAGAAGATGCTGTTCGCGATCGAGGCGGTCCTCGACATCGCCTACAACGCCGTCGACACGCCGGTGCAGAGCGCCGAGATCACCAAACGCCAGGGCATCCCGCGCCGGTATCTGGAGCAGGTGCTGCAGCAGCTGGTCCGGGTCGACATCCTGACCGGGGTGCGCGGGCCTCGCGGCGGCTATCGCCTAGCCCGGGAGCGCCGGCGGATCACGGTCGGCGAGATCGTCCGCGCCATCCGCTCGCTGGAGACGGCGGCGGATGACGAGGAGGCGCTGCCGCCGGGATCCCGTCTGGGCCAGGAGGTCGTCCGTCCGCTCTGGGCCGAGCTGCAGGAGGAGGCGGTCAAGAGGCTCGACGCGCTGAGCATCGAGGATCTGGCCAATCAGGCCCGCGAGAAGGGCATCCCGCGCGAGCGGGCTGCCCCCGTCGACTTCTCGATCTGACAGAGACCGTCCGGGTTGATCCGAGCGGCTGGCCTTCCCCAGGGCCGGCGCGTATAAATGTTGAACGCCAATTTAACGCCCTTGGAGAGTAATATGTCCTCTTCCACCGCCGGGAAGACCGAGTTCCGAGGCAAGATCTACGACTCGATCCTCGACACCATCGGCGCGACCCCACTGGTGCGGGTGAAGAAGCTGGCCGAGGCGCACGACGCCAGGGCCGACATCCTGGCCAAGCTGGAGTTCTTCAACCCGCTGTCCAGCGTCAAGGACCGCATCGGCCTGGCGATGATCGAAGGGCTGGAGGCCGCGGGCAAGATCAAGCCGGGCGTCAGCACCCTGATCGAGCCGACCTCGGGCAACACCGGCATCGCGCTGGCCTTCGTCGCCGCGGCCAAGGGCTACCGCCTGATCCTGACCATGCCGGAGACCATGTCGGTCGAGCGGCGCAAGATGCTGAAGCTCTTGGGCGCCGAGTTGCACCTGACCGAGGGCCCGAAGGGCATGAAGGGCGCCATCGCCAAGGCCGAGGAACTGGTCCAGACCATCCCGAACGCGATCATCCCGCAGCAATTCGAGAACCCGGCCAACCCGGAGATCCATCGCCGCACCACGGCCGAGGAGATCTGGAACGACACCGATGGCGGCGTCGACATCCTGATCTCCGGCGTCGGCACCGGCGGCACCATTACCGGCGTGGCCGAGGTGATCAAGCAGCGCAAGCCCAGCTTCAAGGCGATCGCGGTGGAGCCGGAGGACAGCCCGGTGCTGTCCGGCGGCAACCCGGGCCCGCACAAGATCCAGGGCATCGGCGCCGGCTTCGTGCCCGGGATCCTGAACACCAAGATCATCGACGAGGTCGTGCGGATCTCGAACGAACGCGCCTTCCAGGTCGCCCGCCAGGCGGCGAAGCTGGAGGGGCTGCCGGCCGGCATCTCCTCCGGCGCCGCCCTGGCCGCGGCGCTCGAGGTCGGCGCCCGGCCGGAGAACGAGGGCAAGAAGATCGTCGTGATCATCCCCTCGATCGCCGAGCGCTACCTGTCGACCGCGCTGTTCGAAGGGCTGGATTAAGTTCCGCCTTCTCAGTGCGTGCGGGGGAAGCGGGCCTTCGGGCCCGCTTCTTACGAGCCCGCCCGATACTGCTACTGGCGCGGCCGCCTGATGGCGGTTTCTGCGCTTCCGGTGCTCACGGACTATAACGTCCGCTGCGCGCCGGTTCTCGAAACCACCACCAGCCGACTCACGCCAGCGCAGTCTCGAACGAGCTCTCATTTGTGCCCCGGCAGCGGGACGACCCGGCCGATGCCGACCGCGGCGAGGAAGTCCGGGTCGTGGCTGGCCACCAGCAGGGCGCCGTCATAGCCGGCCACCGCCCGCTCGATCGCCGCGATCGAGTCGAGGTCGAGATGGTTGGTCGGCTCGTCCAGGATCAGCAGCCGCGGCGGCCGCGGCCCGCCCAGCACGCAGGCCAGCGCCGCCCGCAGCGTCTCGCCGCCGCTGAGGTCGCCGACCCGGCGCAGCGCCGTGTCGGCGCGGAACAGGAAGCGCGCCAGCGCCGCCCGGCAGGCATTGTCGGTCGCGTCTGGATGCATCGCCCGGAAGTTCTCCAGGATGGTTCGCTCCGGCCGCAGCCCGCCGGCCCGCTGGTCGAGCATGGCGATGCCGCCGCCGAAGCGCCGGACCCGGCCCTCGTCGGACTCCAGCTCCCCGGCCGCGAGGCGCAGCAAAGTCGATTTGCCGGCGCCGTTCGGTCCGGTCACCGCCACCCGCTCCGGCCCGGTCAGGGCGAAGGACAGGTCTTGCAGCACCGGCCGCGCCGCGCCCGGCGGCGCCCAGGAGACATGCTCGAAGGCGAGGACGGATGTGCCGGCGGCCAGCCCGGTGGACGGCAGCGACGCCGCCAGCGTCTCGGTCCGCTCGACCGCGGTGCGCGCCTCAGCCAGCGCCGCCTCGGCCCCCTCTTCCCGGCGGTCGCGCAGGCCGGTCTGGCGCCCCTGGCTCTGCCCGGCCTTCTCCTTCTTGAAGTCCAGCAGGATCTTGGCCTGGCCACCGCCGGCGCGGGATTTCCGGGCGCGGGAATCGCTGCGGGCCTTGCGCTCCAGCGCCGCCTGCCGCTCCCGCGCCAGCCGCGCCGCCTCCTGCTCCGCATGCGCCAGGCCGCGCTGCGCCGCCTCGGCATCGGCCTCGCGCCGGGCGCGGTAGTCGTCCCAGTTGCCGCCATAGAAGCGAGCGCCGAGGCTGGAGAGCTCGACGATCCGGTCCATCCGGCGCAGCACTCCGCGGTCGTGGCTGACCACCAGGGCGCCGCCGCGCCAGCTTTCCAGCAGGGCGCAGACGGCATCGCGGCCGTCGGCGTCGAGATTGTTGGTCGGCTCGTCCAGCACCAGCATGTCCGGCGGGTCGACCAGCAGCCCGGCCAGGGCCAGGCGGGTGGCCTCGCCGCCGCTGAGGGTGCCGAGCGGCCGGCGCAGGTCGAGATCGGCGGGCAGGCCGAGCCTGGGCAGCGCCGCGGCCGCGCGCTCCTCCACCGTCCAGTCGGCGGCGGCGAGGTCCTCCTCGTCGCCCTGCCCCGCCAGCAGCCGGTCGAGCCGGGCCAGGGCCGGGGCGATGCCGAGCGCGTCGGCGGCGGTCATGCCGGGCATGACCCGGACGGCCTGGGGCAGCAGGCCGATGCGGCCCTGGCGCACGATCCGGCCGGATTGCGGCGGGATCTCGCCCAGCAGCAGGCGCAGCAGCGTCGACTTGCCGACGCCGTTGCGGCCGACGAGGCCCGTCCGTTCCGCCCCGAAGGCGAGCGTCAGATCCTCGAACAGCGGGCGATGGTCAGGGGTGTGGTGGGACAGCGACTCGGCGGCAAGGAGAGGCATGGCGGCTCGACGGATGCAGCGTGACGGGGCGGGTGAAGTGCCGTTCCGTCCTGCGTTCCATCGGGGCCCCTCCTGCTGTGCGAGGCCGGCAGCATAGACAGCGTGCCGCCGCCGCGCTAGCCCGGAGGGGCGACGCAGCCGAGGAGCCGACGATGACGCATAAGCCGCGGGCCCGGGAGCTGGGCATCCCCTTCGACGGCGAGCCCGGGCCGCTCAACGCCATCACCGACATCGCCGGGATCGAGGTCGGGTTCGCCACCATCATCACCGGCGACGGCAGGCTGGAGGTCGGGCGCGGGCCGGCCCGCACCGGCGTCACCGCCATCCTGCCGCGCGGACGGGTGTTCGACCCGGTCTTCGCCGGCACCGCCGTGCTGAACGGCAATGGCGAGATGACCGGCACGATCTGGATCGAGGAATCGGGCTTCCTCGAAGGGCCGGTGATGATCACCAACAGCCACAGCGTCGGCACCGTGCGCGACGCCGTGGTCGGCTGGCAGGGCCGAAACCGGCTGGTGGCGCCGCTGGACCACGACATCTACTGGTGCCTGCCGGTGGTGGCAGAAACCTATGACGGGACCCTGAACGACATCAACGGCTTCCACGTCACGGCTGAGCATGCGGTCGAGGCCCTGGACGGCGCCCGGCCGGGACCGGTGGCGGAGGGCAATGTCGGCGGCGGCACCGGCATGTCGCTGTTCGGATTCAAGGGTGGTACCGGCACGGCCTCGCGTCAGCTCTCACCTGAGGAGGGCGGCCACACCGTCGGCGTGCTGGTGCAGGGCAATTTCGGCCGCCGCAAGAACCTGATGATCGCCGGCGTGCCGGTCGGGCACGAGATCCCGGACCTGCTGCCCGACCCGGCCTCGGACCGCGACACCGGCTCGATCATCGTCGTCATCGCCACCGACGCGCCGCTGCTGCCGCACCAGCTGAAGCGCCTGGCCCGGCGCGCGCCGGTCGGCATCGCCCGCACCGGAGGCTATGGCGCCAATGGCAGCGGCGACATCTTCCTCGCCTTTTCAACGGCCAATCCCGGTGCCTTCAGCCGCAAGGACAGCCGGCTGGTGCAGGTGCTGCCGAACGACGCCATGGACGGGCTGATCGAGGCCGCGGCCCAGGCGACCGAGGAGGCGATCGTCAACGCCCTGGTCGCGGCCGAGACCATGACCGGCCGCGACGGCAACACGCTGCATGCGATCCTGCATGAACGGCTGCGGGAGATCCTGAGGAAATACAATCGGCTGGCAAGCTGAACTAAGGTGAGATGTAGGTTGGGTTCGCTCTTGCGAACCCAACGCAAGTTCAGGCTGCAAGATGTTGGGTTCGCGGGGCGAACCCAACCTACGATTCAATGCACCGCCATCTCGGCCCGGATCTTCTGGCGCAGCAGGTCGATCGGGGCCAGCCGGTCGCGCTGCGCCTCGTAGTGCCAGAAGGTCCAACCGTTGCAGGACGGCGCGCCCTGCAGCGCCGCGCCGACCCGGTGGATCGACCCGGCATGGTCGCCCTCGCTGTTGCTGGCGATCAGCGTGCCGTCGGCCCGCACCTTGGCGACGTAGCGGCGCTGGGTGTCGAACAGCCGGTCGCCCGGCCGCAGCATGCCGCGCTCCAGCACCCAGCCGAAGGGCACGCGCGGCGCCTGGCGCTTCGACAGGGTGTCGAGCATGCTCGGGTCGGCCGGCGACTCGATCGCGGCGATGCGCTGGGCGGCGACCCGGGCATAGATCTCCTCGCGCTCGACGCCGATGAACCTGCGGCCCAGGCGCTTGGCCACGGCGCCGGTGGTGCCGCTGCCGAAGAACGGGTCGAGGATGGTCTCCCCCGCCCGGGTCGAGGACAGCAGGACGCGCCACAGCAGGGCCTCCGGCTTCTGCGTCGGATGCGCCTTGCGGCCGTCGATCTTCAGGCGCTCGCCGCCGCTGCAGATCGGCAGCGTCCAGTCGCTGCGCATCTGCAGTTCCTCGTTCAGCGCCTTCATGGCGTCGTAGTTGAAGGTGTAGCGGCTGTCGGGCGACTTGGCGGCCCAGATCAGCGTCTCATGCGCGTTGGTGAAGCGGGTGCCGCGGAAGTTCGGCATCGGGTTCGCCTTGCGCCAGACGATGTCGTTCAGGATCCAGAAGCCGAGATCCTGCAGGATGGCGCCGACCCGGAAGATGTTGTGGTAAGTGCCGATCACCCATAGCGTGCCGTCGTCCTTCAGCGCGTGGCGCGCCGCGGTCAGCCAGTCCCGGGTGAACCGGTCATAGGTGGCGAGGTCGCTGAACTTGTCCCACTCCGCATCGACGCCGTCGACCCGGCTCTCGTCCGGCCGGCGCAGCTCGCCCCCCAACTGCAAATTGTAGGGCGGGTCGGCGAACACGCAATCGACCGAGCCGGCGGGCAGCGATCGCATCGCCGAGATGCAGTCGCCGAGGACGATTCGGCAGCCCGGCGGCAGGCGCTCGGTGATGGTGGGTGATTCGCTCATAGGGCGACGATGATTCGCCGCGGAGTCGCCGTCAATCCCCCGTTTGAATCAGCCGGTTATGGCGAGTCGCTGCAGCACCGGGGCAAACGACCGGCGATGATGCTCGCAGACCCCGATGCGGTCGAGCGCGGCGATATGCTCGGGCGTGCCGTAGCCGGCGTTGCGTTCCCACCCATAGCCGCGATGGAGGGTGGACAGACGCAACATCTCGTGGTCACGCACAACTTTTGCGAGGATCGAGGCCGCCGCGATCGACAGCGACAGGGCGTCGCCGCCGACCACCGCGCGGCCGTCGCAAGGCAGTCCGTCGGGCACCTTGTTGCCGTCGATCAATGCGATCTCCGGACGCTCCGGCAGGGCATCGAGCGCCCGCCGCATCGCCAGCATGCTGGCCTGGAGGATGTTGATTCGGTCGATCTCCTCGACCGTCGCCCAGCCGATGCCGACCTGCGCCACCGCCCGGATGCGCGGCACCAGCGCCTCGCGCCGCTGTGCCGTCAGCACCTTGCTGTCATCTATAAGGAGAGCGAGATCGGGGTCGAGCGGCCGGATCAGCACCACCGCCGCGGCCAGCACCGGGCCGGCCAGCGGGCCGCGGCCGACCTCATCCAGCCCGGCGACGCTCCGCACCGGGGCGCCGCACTCGATCTCGAGACTCCAATCCGGCATGCCCACCCTCCTGGTGGAGGGCATAGCGCCGGCGGGCCGAAGAGCCAAGGCCGAAGCGTCGGGCCGGTGCTCAGCCGCGATTCAAGCGGGCTGATCCGAAAGGTCGAGACGCCGCTCGATCCGGTCGAGCCGATCGTGGATGCGATCGAACCGCCCGCCGATTTCGGCGCGGAACTCGGCGCCATCGCGCTCCAGATGCGCCAGATGCCGCTCGATCGCCGCAAGGCGGACGCGCTGCTCGCGCTGTTCCGACCGCATCTCCGCCACGTCGGCGCGGACGGCGCGCAGAAGCTCGATGACGGACATCTGACCGCCCCTCCTTAGAACAAGGACATCTGATCCCCCGGCCGCGGCGGCGGGGAGAACTGGGTGGTGTCGAGGGTCCAGCGCTTGCGGTCGAGGCCGAGGCGGCGGACGGCGTGGTTGAAGCGGGCCCGGATCAGGTCGGCCACCGGCCCCTCGCCGCGATGCCGCTCGCCGAAGCCGGATTTGTAGAGCCGGCCGCCGCGGGTCTGGCGGATCAGCGACATCACCCGGCCAGCCCGGTCCGGCGCATGCGCCTGCAGCCATTCCTCGAACAGGCCGGCGATCTCCAGCGGCAGCCGCAGCAGGGTCCAGCCGGCGGCGGTGGCGCCGGCCTTCACCGCCGCCTCCAGCACCTGCTCCAGCGAATGGTCGTTGAGGCCGGGGATCATCGGCGAGGTCAGCACGATCACCGGGATGCCGGCCTGGGTCAGCTGGCGCATCGTCTCCAGCCGGCGCGGCGGCGTCGCCGCCCGCGGCTCCAGCGTCCGCGCCAGCTCGCGGTCGAGGGTCGACAGCGAGATGCAGACCGCCGCCAGTCCCTTGGCCGCCATCGGCGCCAGCAGGTCGATGTCGCGGGTGATCAGCGCCGATTTGGTGACGATGCCGAGGGGATGGTTGAAGCGCGACAGCACCTCGATCACCCGGCGGGTCAGCTTCAGCTCGCGCTCGATCGGCTGGTACGGGTCGGTGTTGGTGCCCATCGCCATCACCGCCGGGACGTAGCCGGGGCGCCGCAGCTCGGCCTCCAGCAGCTCTGGCGCGTCCGGCTTGTAGAACAGCTGGGTCTCGAAATCGAGGCCGGGCGACAGGCCCAGCCAGGCATGGGTCGGCCGGGCGAAGCAGTAGATGCAGCCGTGCTCGCAGCCCCGGTAGGGGTTGATCGAGCGGTCGAACATGATGTCCGGCGAGTCGTTGCGCGTGATGATGGTGCGGGCGGTGTCGACATGCAGCTGCGTGCGCAGCGGCGGCTCCTCCTCATCCTCCGGCGCCATTCCCGCCCAGCCGTCATCGACCCGGTGCCGGGTCGCGGCCTCGAAGCGGCCGGTGTGGTTGCTGACCGCACCGCGCCCCTTGCGCGGCTGGTCCGGCAGTTCGTCGAGTTCGGGGGGCTTGATCGGCATGAGAACAAATATAGAACAAAAGAACCGGCTTGCCAATACCCCCCGGGCAGCCCCACATGTCGGCCGCAGGCAGCGCCGAGACTCGTCTTGACGCCCGGGCGCGAAGGGACTATCAAGCGCCCTCGATTTTCTTGGGGCCGTCGTGGGCCCGAACTGGGACCGACAATGGCCAACCACAAGTCCGCCGAGAAGCGCATCCGCCAGACCGAGCGTCGCACGGTCGTCAACCGCAACCGCGTCAGCCGCATCCGCACCTTCGTCAAGAAGGTCGAGACGGCGATCGAGTCCGGCGACAAGGCCGCCGCGGCCGAGGCGCTGAAGGCGGCGCAGCCGGAGATGCATCGCGGCGTCACCAAGGGCGTGCTGCAGAAGAACACGGTCGCGCGCAAGCTGTCGCGCCTGTCCGGCCGCATCAAGGCTCTCTAAGCCCGGAACACCGAGAAGCCGTTCCGCGGCGGTGGCCGCGGAACGGCTTTTCTCATGTCCAGGGGAACGGTGGATGCGGCACAACCTGCCGCGGTCCGGGACCGTTTTTTGCGTTTTAGGGTGGTCCGGATTTGTTCCGTTGCCAGCCCTTGCCCACCCTGCATATGATCGTCGTTCGCCTGCTATCGGCAGGTTGAAGATCGCCTCAGGACACAACTTGCCCGGCTACCAGCCTTCATCATGAAGATTGGCAGAAGTCCGTGAGCGTCCCTGAGCAACACTCGTACACTTTCTATTAATCAGACTCGCGGCTTTATAAGTAGCTGCGAGGAATTGTTCCTGCGTGTCGGTCGTGATACTGTGATTATTACAGTTTGAGTTCTGGAGCATGGCAGCCGCGCAGCGGGGATCGGATGCCGCTGATGGTGGGAACGGGTACAGTCCGGGTCGTGGATGGGCAGCGCGTCGCGGCCGCCGGAGTCGAAGAGGGGACGGAACGCAGCATGTCGTCGATGGGGGGAGTCATCGCATCGATCGAGCAGCAATGGGGCCGCGTCTGCGGCCGGTTGCGCGAGGAGGTGGGAGAGGGCGCCTTCAAGAGTTGGCTGCGCCCGGTCGTCGTGGTCGATCTCGAGGGCGGTGAGGTCCGCATCGCCGCCCCCACCCGCTTCATGCGCGACTGGGTCGCCGCCCATTACGCCGACCGCATCCGCAACCTGTGGCATTCCGAGAATCCGGACATCCACAGTGTCGATGTGATCGTGGTGCCCGACCGTCTGGCCGCCAAGCCGGCTGCGGCGGCGCCCGCCGCGACCGCGCCGGCCTCGCGCGCCGGGTCGCCGGCGGCAAAATCGGAGCGCCCGCCCGAGTCGGCGACCGAGTTCGGCGCCGTGCTCGACCAGCGCTTCACCTTCGACAATTTCGTCGTCGGCAAGCCGAACGAGCTGGCCCATGCCGCCGCCCGCCGGGTGGCGGAGGCCAACAGCGTCACCTTCAACCCGCTGTTCCTCTATGGCGGGGTGGGTCTGGGCAAGACCCATCTGATGCACGCCATCGCCTGGCACATCCGGCAGAAGCACCCGGAGCGGCGCGTGCTCTACATGTCCGCCGAGAAGTTCATGTACCAGTTCATCCGTGCCCTGCGGTTCAAGGACACGATGACGTTCAAGGAGATGTTCCGCTCGGTCGACGTGCTGATGATCGACGACGTGCAGTTCATCTCCGGCAAGGACTCCACCCAGGAGGAGTTCTTCCACACCTTCAACGCGCTGGTGGACCAGAACCGCCAGGTGGTGATCTCGGCCGACAAGTCGCCCTCCGACCTCGAGGGGATGGAGGAGCGGCTGCGCTCCCGCCTCGGCTGGGGCCTGGTCGCCGACATCCACCCCACCACCTACGAGCTGCGCCTGGGCATCCTGCACGCCAAGGCGGAGACCGCGCGGGTCGACATCCCGGGCAAGGTGATGGAGTTCCTGGCCCACAAGATCACCTCCAACGTGCGCGAGCTGGAGGGGGCGCTGAACCGCATCACCGCCCATGCCGAGCTGGTGCACCGGCCGATCACCCTGGAATCGACCCAGGAGCTGCTGCACGACCTGCTGCGCGCCTCCGACCGCCGGGTCACCATCGACGAGATCCAGAAGCGGGTGGCCGAGCACTACAACATCAAGGTCGCCGACATGCATTCGGCCCGCCGCGCCCGCACCGTGGCCCGGCCGCGCCAGGTGGCGATGTACCTGTCGAAGCAGCTCACCCCGCGCTCGCTGCCGGAGATCGGCCGCAAGTTCGGCGGCCGCGACCACACCACGGTGATGCATGCCGTGCGCAGGATCGAAGAGCTGTGCAGCGAGGACCGCTCCTTCGCCGAGGATGTCGAGCTGCTGCGCCGCATGCTGCAGGTCTGAACCCTCCCGACTCCGGAGACTGGTCACGGCGGCCGGAAAATCTGCCCGGCACCGTGTCCGGCCCTGCGCCTGCCTCTCGCCACCGCCGCCGGCTTTCGGCTATAGTGCGCCCCCGCCGCGTCGGCCGGGCGTCTGCCCGCCCCGATGACCCAGTCCGGCGGCCGGCATCGTCGAAGTGGAATCGGGATGAAGCTGATCATCGAGCGGGCCGCCCTTCTGAAGGGCCTGAGCCATGTGCAGAGCGTCGTCGAGCGGCGCAACACCATCCCGATCCTGTCCAATATCCTGTTGCGCGCCGAGGGCGGCGCGCTGCGCCTGACGGCCACCGACATGGATCTCGAGATCGTCGAATCCGTGCCGGCGGAGATCCAGGCCCCGGGTGGCACCACCGCCCCGGCCCACACCCTCTACGACATCGTCCGCAAGCTGCCGGACGGCAGCCAGGTCGAGATCGAGACCAACCCGGACGGCGGGTCGCTGACGCTGCGCGCCGGCCGGTCGAACTTCCGGCTCGGCTGCCTGCCGGTCGAGGACTTCCCGAGCATGGCGGGCGGCGAGTTGAGCCACCGCTTCACCATCGCCGCCGGCGACCTGCGGGTGATGATCGACCGGACCAAATTCGCGATCTCGACCGAGGAGACGCGCTACTACCTGAACGGCATCTACCTGCACGCCGCCAAGGCCGACACCGTGCCGGTGCTGCGCGCCGTCGCCACCGACGGCCATCGCCTGGCCCGGGTCGAGATGCCGCTGCCGGACGGCGCCGACGGCATCCCCGGCGTGATCGTGCCGCGCAAGACGGTGATGGAGCTGCGCAAGCTGCTGGACGAGAGCGGCGAGACCGTCGAGGTCGAGCTGTCCGAGACCAAGACCCGCTTCACCCTGCCGGGATCTGCGGGCGACGGCGTGGTCCTGACCTCGAAGCTGATCGACGGCACCTTCCCGGAATATGAGCGGGTGATCCCGAGCGGCAACGACAAGATCCTCGAGGTCGACGCCAAGGAGTTCGCCAAGGCGGTCGACCGCGTCTCCACCATCTCGACCGAGAAGAGCCGGGCGGTGAAGCTGACGATCGAGAACGGCTCGCTGACGCTGTCGGCCAATTCGGCCGAGCAGGGCAGCGCCACCGAGGAGATCGAGGTCAGCTACGAGGCGGCGAAGATCGAGATCGGCTTCAACAGCCGCTACCTGTTGGACATCACCCAGCAGATCGAGGGCGACGGCGCCCGCTTCGCCATGGCCGATGCCGGGTCGCCGACCATCGTCCGCGACACCGCCGATTCCAGCGCGCTGTACGTGCTGATGCCGATGCGGGTGTGACGGCTTGAACCGAGCAATGCGGACGGGTGGGGCGAAGCATCCGCTTCGGATGCCTTGAGCCACATGTCCCAGGACCCCATGCCGGAGCAGGCGGAAGCCGCCTCATCCGGGCGTCCCGCCCGGATCGCGGTGACGCGCCTGACGCTGACCGAGTTCCGCTGCTACGGCCAGCTGCGGATCGAGCTGGACCCGCGCCCGGTGGTGCTGACCGGGCCGAACGGCGCCGGCAAGACCAACCTGCTGGAGGCGGTGTCCTTCCTGTCGCCGGGCCGCGGCCTGCGCCGGGCGCCGTTGACGGAGGTGACGCGCCGCCAGGCCACCGGGACCGCCGGCTGGGCGGTGGCGGCCAGGCTGCTGACCCCGACCGGCGAGATCGCCCTGGGCACCCAGCTGGAGCCCGGCGAGGGCCGCCGCGCCGTGCAGATCGACGGCCGGCCGGCGCCGAGCCAGGCGGCGTTCGGCGCCCGGGCGCCGATGGTCTGGCTGACGCCGCAGATGGACCGGCTGTTCGGCGACGCCGCGAGCCAGCGCCGCCGCTTCCTGGACCGGCTGGTGTTCGGCTTCCACCCCGACCATGCCGGGCAGCTCGGCGCCTATGAGCGGGCGATGCGCGAGCGCAACCGGCTGCTGAAGGAACCCCGCGCCGACCCGGCCTGGCTGGCGGCGCTGGAGGACACGATGGCGACCGCCGGCACCGCCGCCGCCGCCGCCCGGCGCGAGCTGGTGGCGCGGCTGCGCGGCGCCGAGTCGCTGATGGTGGAAGGCCCCTTTCCCCGCGCCGAACTGGCCGTGGACGGCCGGATCGAGGCGTGGCTTGAGGATCGGCCGGCGGTCGACGCAGAAGAGGCTTTTCGTAACCTTTTGTGCGATAATCGCCGCATCGACGCCGCGGCCGGGGCCGCGACGGAAGGTCCGCACCGCAGCGACCTGTCCGTCCACCACCGGGCCAAGGCGATGCCGGCGGCGCAGTGCTCGACCGGCGAGCAGAAGGCGCTCCTGATCGGCATCGTTCTTGCCAATGCCCGCCTGCTCGCCGGGGAACGCGGCGCCCCGCCCCTGCTCCTCCTCGACGAGGTGGCGGCGCATCTCGACGAAGCCCGTCGGGCAGCGTTGTACGAGGAGATCCTGGCGCTCGGCGCCCAGGCTTGGATGACCGGCACCGACCCGGCGCTGTTCGCGCCGCTCGGGGACCGGGCCCGTCACTTCGGCGTCGACGACGCGCGGGTGACGGTCCGGGAAGCCGTTTGAAATGGATGAGAAGTATGTCGGATTCTGAGATCGCGAACGACGGCGGCGGCTACGATGCCAGCTCCATCACCGTGCTGCGTGGCCTGGAAGCGGTGCGCAAGCGGCCGGGCATGTATATCGGCGACACCGATGACGGGTCGGGCCTGCACCACATGGTGTACGAGGCCGTCGACAACGCCATCGACGAGTCGCTGGCCGGGTATTGCGACACCATCACGGTGACGCTGAACGCCGAGGGTTCGGTCACCGTGACCGACAACGGCCGCGGCATCCCGGTGGCGATCCATGAGGAAGAGGGCATCAGCGCCGCCGAGGTGGTGATGACCCAGCTGCATGCCGGCGGCAAGTTCAACCAGAACTCCTACAAGGTCTCGGGCGGCCTGCACGGCGTCGGCATCTCGGTCGTCAACGCCCTGTCGGACACGCTGGACCTGACGATCTACCGTGACGGCCACGAATGGTTCGTCCGGTTCCATGACGGCGACGCCGAGGCGCCGCTGGCCGCGGTCGGGCCGCAGGGCGAGAACCGCGGCACCCACATCACCTTCCTGCCCTCGACCAAGACCTTCACCAAGACCGAGTTCGACTTCGGCACGCTGGAGCACCGGCTGCGCGAGCTGGCCTTCCTGAACTCCGGCGTCAAGCTGACCCTGACCGACGCCCGGGGGCCGGAGCCGCGGGTGGTCGAGCTGCATTACGAGGGCGGGCTGAAGGCCTTCGTCGCCTATCTCGACAAGGCCAAGCAGCCGCTGCATGGCGAGCCGATCACGGTGACCGCCGAGCGCGACGGCATGACCGTCGAGGTGGCGATGCAGTGGAACGACAGCTACCACGAGACCATGCTGTGCTTCACCAACAACATCCCGCAGCGTGACGGCGGCGCCCATCTGGCCGGGTTCCGCGGCGCGCTGACGCGCCAGGTGAACGCCTACGCCACCGAAAGCGGCATCCTGAAGAAGGAGAAGGTGGCGCTGACCGGCGAGGACGCCCGCGAAGGGCTGAGCTGCGTCCTGTCGGTGAAGGTGCCCGATCCCAAATTCTCCAGCCAGACCAAGGACAAGCTGGTCTCGTCCGAGGTCCGGCCGGCGGTCGAGGCGGTGGTCAACGAGATGCTGGCGACCTGGTTCGAGGAGCATCCGAACGACGCCAAGCGGGTGATCCAGAAGGCGGTCGAGGCCGCCACGGCGCGCGAGGCGGCGCGCAAGGCCCGCGACCTGACCCGGCGCAAGGGCGCGCTCGACTTCGCCTCCCTGCCCGGCAAGCTGGCCGACTGCCAGAACCGCGACCCGGCGGAATCGGAGCTGTTCCTGGTCGAGGGCGACAGCGCCGGCGGCTCGGCCAAGCAGGGCCGCGATCGCAAGTTCCAGGCCATCCTGCCGCTGCGCGGCAAGATCCTGAATGTGGAGCGGGCGCGGGTCGACAAGATGCTGGGCTCGGCCGAGATCGGCACGCTGATCACGGCGTTGGGCACCAGCATCCGCGAGGAGTTCGACGTCAACAAGGCGCGCTACCACCGCATCATCATCATGACCGACGCCGATGTCGACGGCAGCCATATCCGCACCCTGCTGCTGACCTTCTTCTACCGGCAGATGCCGCAGCTGATCGAGCGCGGCTACCTCTACATCGCCCAGCCGCCGCTGTACCGCGCCGCCCGCGGCAAGGAGGCGGTGTATCTGAAGGACGATCCCGCGCTCGAGGGGTATCTGATCGACAGCGGCATGCGCGACCTGGTGTTCACCCCGTTCGACGGTGCCCAGGTCGCCGGCCTCGACCTGCGCGCCCGGATCGTGCAGGCGCTGGAGGTGAAGCACCAGCTGACCCCGCTGATCCGCAAGGTCGGCAGCCGCATGGTGGTCGAGCAGGTGGCGATCGCCGGCGCACTGACGTCGCGCATCGTCAACGACCCGACGCTGGCCGCGGAGACGGCGACCTATGTCTCGCATCGCCTGGATGCGCTGGAGCCGGAGTTCGAGCGCGGCTGGCAGGGGTCGCAGCTGCCGCCGCAGGGCAACCAGCCCGGCGGGCTGGTGTTCCGGCGGACCCTGCGCGGGGTGACCGAGGGCCGGGTGATCGATTCCGACATCATCCGCTCGATCGAGGCGCACAAGCTCGACCGCCTGGCCGGGGAGTTGCAGGCGCTGTACCGCCGGCCGGGCGTGCTGACCTGGATGAACCCGAAGGGCGCCGCCCAGGAATGGCCGATCACCGGCCCGATCGACCTGATCGACCGGGTGCTGGAGCAGGGCCGCAAGGGCCTGGCGGTGCAGCGCTACAAGGGCCTGGGCGAGATGAACCCGGACCAGCTGTGGGAGACCACGCTGGACCCGAACGCCCGGGTGCTGCTGCGGGTCGAGGTCAAGCACGCCGACGACGCCGAGGAGGTGTTCTCGACCCTGATGGGCGACGTGGTCGAGCCGCGCCGCGACTTCATCCAGGAGAACGCGCTGAAGGTGACGAACCTGGACGTGTGAGCCGGCGGTTTTTTTGGAGAGAGACGTGGTCGGGAGAGGTTCCCCGGTCCGAGAAGGCTTCTGCGTTGCCTCTCCCGCCTGGCGGGAGAGGTCGGGCTCGCGCAGCGAGACCGGGTGAGGGCGGGCCCTGGCCTCGACAAAACCCCCTCACCCGGAGGCGCAAGCGCCTCCGACCTCTCCCGTAAACGGGAGAGGCAAAACACTCGGTTCTCTTAGAATCCAGGGCACCTCACCGACGAACCGCGCCCTTACCCCGTGTCCGGCGGCTTGCGGCGGGCGGGAGCCGCCGAGCGGGGCTTCGGCGCATCCTCGGGCGGGTCGTCCTCCTCCGACGGCAGGAAGCCCAGCTCCTGCATGGCCTCGTCGGCCATCTCGAGCCAGCGCTCCACATTCGGCGGATAGCCCCAGCGCCGGCACAAGGCCGCCACCGCGACCTCGGCCCGGCTGGCCTCGACCAGCTCCGCCACCTCCGGCCGCTCCACCCGCTCGCACACTTCGGTGGCGCGGCGGTCGACCTCCTCCTGGTCCCCGGACACGTCGTAGGCCGCCGCCAGCATCGCCAGCTTCACCCGCAGCGCGTGCCAGTCCTCCTGCGCCGCCTCGCGCTTCGCCGCGACCTTGCGCCGCTCGTCGCGCTGCCCGGCGAACTTCTCCTTCAGCAGCAGGGTCAGCCGCAACGACCGGGCGACGACGGCGATCCGGGTGCAATAGTCGACGCCGGGCTGCGGCGCCTCGACCGCCTCGGTGCGGGTCGCCTCCATGATCTCCATCTGGATCTCGGCCGCGCGGGCGAGCATGCGCAGATCCTGCGCCGCCCGCTCCTCACGGGAAGCGGCCGGGGCCTCCGAAATCGAATCGGTCTGCGCCTTGTCCATAGAACGTAGCATGAACATTATCGCAGATTAATACAAGCAAACAATGTGTTAACTGACCCCGCCCGATTCCGACCCGGGCGGCGGCAGGCTGGACCGCCACGCCGCTACGGGCTGCGGATAGGCTTTGTGGGGGCGAAAGCTTCCGAGGCATATTCCGGTCGTCCATCGGTTCAAATTTTGGATGATCCTCATGTGGCAAAATATTGCGGTCAACGGATTGTTATTCGGATCCGCCTATATCGTCTTCCGATCAAAAAGAGTGATAATTGGTCGTATCGTCACAGCTATAGATTTGTAATACTCAAGGTGATATATTATTGTGCATACGTCATGATCATTTTTGGACTGATTTTTTGTTTGTACGGGATTCTGCTATTATTGAGCGGCCGTGGTGACGGCGGTATATTTCTCGCGGCTGGTCTGGGCGGGGTCCTGGTAGGGCTGGTTGTGCGTTACTTCGCGCGTCGGCGAATCGAGTGGTATGGGCAGCGGCGCAAATAAGGATCCTAGCAAGCATGCGGCCACGCCCGTACGGATCGGGCCAAGAGTCGGCTTGAGGCAGCCTTCCCCTGTTCCTCGCACGCGCATCATCTAAAAGGGATCGATGATCGCCTGCCCCCGGTGCGCCAAGTCCCGTCTCGGGGAGAGATGGAATCCTGGCAACATCCGCTTCGTGGAGCTAGCGAGGCCAGCGATCGTCCGCAACGAGCCGAAAGCAGACCGGAGGACGGGCGCGGCCGCGCTTCCCGACCGGCTGCTCACGCGGGGGCATCTCCTCAAAAAGACGCAGACGGGATTGGGCCGCCACGCCTCATGTTCGCTATTCGTTCTTGACGCGATGGCACGTCACTCGGCATAATTCAGGCAGAGTCGAAGAGTTGCGCCCGCCCGGTCCCGCCGCGGCGGGCTTTTTCGTGCGAGGGCGGAATGCGGATGGATGTGATGGGAACCAAGCTGGGCTGGGTCGACGTCGCCAGGCATTTCACGGGTCACGCCGACGCCGGGACGCTGGGCCGTGACATGCCGAATCGGGCCAAGGCCCTGATCCTGTGCTTCGAGGCGGTGGCCGGGCGTCGACGACGGGGAGAGCCCCCGCCGGAGCCGATGCGCCGGCTGGCCGACGCGGCCGAGGCGCGCCTGCTTTCCGGCGCCATCACCGGCCGCGCCGACCGGCTGCGGCTGGAGCGGGCGTATCGGGACTTCCAGGACGAGTCGCCGGAGGACGCGCCGGTCATCCTGCCCCCGATCGACCTGGCGCCCGTGTTCGAGCCCCTGCTGGAGCCGTCGCGCTACAAGGCTGCCTATGGCGGCCGCGGGTCGGGCAAGTCGCATGCCTTCGCCGAGTTGCTGGTGCGGCGCTGCATCGAGGCGGCGCCGGTGCGGGCGGTGTGCATCCGCGAGGTGCAGCGCTCGCTCGACCAGTCGGTCAAGCGGCTGATCGAGGACAAGATCCAGGCGCTGGGCGTGGGCGCGGCGTTCCGGGTGCAGGCCGACCGCATCCTGACACCCGGCGGCGGCCGGATCATCTTCCAGGGCATGCAGAACCACACGGCGGAGTCGATCAAGTCGCTGGAGGGCTACGACATCGCCTGGGTCGAGGAGGCGCAGGCGCTGTCGATCCGCAGCCTGGACCTGCTGCGGCCGACCCTCCGCAAGCCGGGATCGGAGCTGTGGTTCTCGTGGAACCCGACCCGGTCGGACGACCCGGTCGACGCGCTGTTCCGCGACGGGACGCCGCCGCCCGGGTCGGTGCTGGTGCCGGTGAAATATTCCGACAACCCGCATTTCCCGGAGGTGCTGCAGGCGGAGATGGAGTGGGACCGGGCGCGCGACCCGGACAAGCACCAGCATGTCTGGCTCGGCGGCTATCGCACCTTCAGCGAGGCCCGGGTGTTCGAGAACTGGAAGGTGGAGGCGTTCGAGACCCCGGCCGATGCCAGCTTCCTGTTCGGCGCCGACTGGGGCTTCGCCCGCGATCCGACGGTGCTGGTGCGCTGCTTCGTGGCCGGCCGGACGCTGTTCGTCGACCACGAGGCCTATCAGGTGGGCTGCGAGATCGACCGGACGCCGGCGCTGTTCGACACCGTGCCGGGGTCGCGGCGGGGCCAGATCATCGCCGACAGCGCCCGGCCGGAGACCATCAGCTACATGCAGCGCAACGGCTTCGGCAGCATCAAGGGATCGACCAAGGGGGCGGGGTCGGTGCAGGACGGGATCGAGTTCCTGAAGGCGCACGACATCGTGGTGCATCCGCGCTGCCGGCACCTGATCGACGAGCTGGCGCTGTACAGCTATCGCACCCACCCGAAGACCGGCGTGATCCTGGCCGAGGTGGAGGACCGCGAGAACCACGCCATCGATGCCCTGCGCTATGCCGTCGAGGGGCAGCGGCGGGGCGGTTACGACACATCGATGAAGTGGGTCCGATGAGGGGTATCGCTGGCTGATCCGCGAGGGCGGGTTGATGAGGCTCGTGGAATGCGCCTGGAGTGGGATGCTTGCCGTGGTGTAGCGTCGACCTGATCGGCGTTGCTGTGTGGAGACACCATGCTTGCAAGGAAATGGGCGCTCATTGCGGCGGCGTTGGTCGTTTGGATCGCCTCCTCCGCGCAGGGGCTTGAGTTTAGCGATTACAGAACCTTTGTCATCATTGCCGACAATCATGTGAGACAGAAATATCCATTCATCGATCTAAATCGATTTTCACGAGATTTGGAGGAAGAGGGCACCACGATATCGGTGCATTATCCATTGAAGCCGCCGAAAGGCGATTCTATCGTCATTGGAGGTGGAAATTCGCCCGCCGTATTCATCGACAAAGCCACGGTGCGGTGATCAATTCCTATTTGATTCAATCTCAATAGGAGCAGACGTCGTTTCGACGGGAATTCGATGACAGTGCATGAATTAAGTTCGGCGACAGCGTTGGCGCCACCCCGCACTACCACCGAATTCATTAAGTGCACTGTCACCGAATTATGAGTTCCGCCGGCCCCCCGTAACCCGGCGGCCGTCTTCGGCGAACCGGCTGTCGGGGCCTTCGCGGGCCCGAACGGGAGATCCGGATCGTGATCAAGCGCTTTCCTTCCCTGCCGGCCCTGGCCGGCGCCCTGTCGCTGCTCGCGGTCGCCGCCGGGCTGGCGGTCACCCAATCCTCGGCCGAGGAGGCGCGGCTGGTGCCGCCGCCGGCGGTCGACGAGGCCCCCGGCGCGACGACGGAGACCGCGGTGCTGGCCGGCGGCTGCTTCTGGGGCGTGCAGGGCGTGTTCCAGCACGTCAAGGGCGTCACCAGCGCCGTCTCCGGCTATGCCGGCGGCAATGCCCGGACGGCGCAGTACGAGACGGTCAGCGGCGGCGGCACCGGCCATGCGGAATCGGTGAGGATCACCTATGACCCGCGCCGGATCAGCTATGGCCGCATCCTGCAGATCTACTTCTCGGTGGCGCACGACCCGACCCAGCTGAACCGCCAGGGGCCGGACAGCGGCACCCAGTACCGCTCGGCGATCTTCCCGGCGGATGCGGAGCAGGCGCGGCTGGCCAAGGCCTATGTCGAGCAGCTGGACCGGGCCGGGGTGTTCGACGCGGAGATCGTCACCAGGATCGAGGCCGGCCACGCCTTCTATCCGGCCGAGGGCTATCACCAGGACTACCTGACCCTGCACCCGACCAGCCCCTATATCGCGATCAACGACCTGCCGAAGGTCGAGGCTCTGCAGCGGCTGTTCCCGGACGCCTACCGCACCGACCCGGTGCTGGTCTCGGCCCAGACCAACTGAGCGGCCGCCCCGGTCCGGTTCGCGGCGACAAATCGCCCCTGGCCAGGACGGCCGTCTTGTCCGACCCTTGCATAACCAGGAATGTGCCGGCTGAAGGCCCGTGAGAGGACCGGCCGGCGGACAGGGGACGGATCTCCATGGGGCTGCTGCGCGCCGGCGGCATCGCGCTGGGAGTCGGGCTGCTGCTGATCGTCGGCGGCGCGGCGGGGCTTGCCGCCTATGCCTGGCGGCCGGTGATCGACCCGGTCGACCCGCCGGCAGCGGCGAGCTTCGATCCGGCGCTGGTCGAGACGGGCGCCGAGCTGGCCTCGATCGGCAATTGCGGCACCTGCCACACCGCGCCGGGCGGCAAGCCCTTCGCCGGCGGCCTGAAGCTGCCGACGCCGTTCGGCACCGTTTACACCACCAACATCACCCCCGACCCCGAGACCGGCATCGGCCGCTGGCCGGAGGCGGCGTTCGGCCGGGCGATGCGCGAGGGCGTCGACCGCGCGGGCCGGCACCTCTACCCGGCCTTCCCCTACGACCACTTCACCCTGGTGACCGACGCGGACAACCGGGCGCTCTACGCCTTCCTGATGACGCGCCAGCCGGTCGCGGCAAGGGCGCCGGCCAACGACCTGCCCTTCCCGCTGAACCAGCGCTTCGTGCTGGCCGGCTGGAAGCTGCTGTTCCTGCAGCCGGGCCCCTACACGCCCGACCCGACCCATGATTCGCAGTGGAACCGCGGCGCCTATCTGGCCGAGGGGCTGGCCCATTGCGGCGCCTGCCACACGCCGCGCAACCGGTTCGGCGCCGAGGAGACCGACCGCCGCTTCGCCGGCGGCGACGCCGAGGGCTGGCACGCCGTGCCGATCGGCAGCGGGTCGCCGGCGCCGGTGCCCTGGACCCGGGAGTCGCTGTTCCACTACCTGCGCGACGGCTGGCACGGGCAGCACGGCACGGCGCAGGGGCCGATGGCGCCGGTGGCCGACAGCCTGGCGGCGGTGCCGGAGGCGGATGTGCAGGCGATCGCCGCCTATGTCGCCTCGGTGATGGGGCTGCCGGACGCGGATGCCCGCCGTCGCGGCGACGCCCTGGCGGCGGCCACCGCCAACCCGGGCGGTCCCGGCACCCGGCCGCAATCGGCCGGCAGCCAGACCATCGCCGCCGCCGTCCCGACCGAGGACCCCGGCGCCGCGATCTATGCCGGCACCTGCGCCGCCTGCCATGAGAGCGGCCGGCCCTCGCCCTTCGGCGGGCTTGACCTCCGGCTCAGCTCCGCCATCACCGGCGACAGCCCGGCCAATCTGATCCGCATCATCCGCCACGGCGTCCCGGCGGCGAGCGGCGCCCGCGGCCCGATCATGCCGGCCTTCGCCGCCGCCCTGTCGGACCGCCAGCTCGGGACGCTGCTGGCCTATCTGCGCGGCCGCTTCAGCGACCGGCCGGGCTGGACCGGCCTGGGCGACGCCGTGCAGGCCGCCAGGGACAGCGAGGTCGCGGCTTCGGCGGCATCCTCAAGTATGGGCAGCCATTAGGGAGAGGTCATGATCGAGCTCAGGGTCAACGGCCGCCGGCAGAGCATCGCCGCCGATCCCGACACGCCGCTGCTGTACGTGCTGCGCGGCGAGCTGCAGCTCAACGCCGCCAAATACGGCTGCGGCCTGGGCCAGTGCGGCTCCTGCGCCGTGCTGGTCGGCGGCGAGGTCGCGTTCTCCTGCGTCGTCCCGGTGCTGCTGGCGGAGAACAAGGAGGTGACGACGCTGGAGGGGCTGGGCACCGAGGACGAGCCCGGCCCGCTGCAGCGCGCCTTCATCGCCGAGCAGGCGGCGCAGTGCGGCTACTGCATCCCCGGCATGATGATTAGGGCCCATGCGCTGCTGCGGAAGACCCTGACCCCGTCGGACGCCCAGATCCGCCAGGCCCTGCAGCCGCATCTCTGCCGCTGCGGCACCCATATGCGGATCCTGCGGGCGATCCGCCGCGCCGCGCAGGAGATGCGGAGCGCCTCGGCCGAGCCGCTGGGCACGGCGCCGCGGGAGTCGGTGCTGTGAGCGCCGGCCTGTCCCGCCGCGGCGTGCTGCAGGGCGCCGGCGGCCTGGTGGTCAGCTTCGCCTTCGCCCCCGCCGGCCTGGCCCAGCAGGCGGCCGAGACGCCGCAACTGGGCGGTGCCCTGCCCGGCAGCCTGGAGGACGCCCCGTTCCTCGATTCCTGGATCCGGGTCGATGCCAAGGGCGCGGTCACGGTCTTCACCGGCAAGGCCGAGCTGGGCCAGGGCATCGCCACCGCCCTGCAGCAGATCGCGGCGGAGGAGCTGGGCCTGGCCTTCGAGGCGCCGACCATCGTCACCGCCGACACCGAGCGGACCGCCAATGAGGGCTACACCGCCGGCAGCCATTCGATGCAGGACAGCGGCACCGCCATCCGCCACGCCGCCGCCCAGGTGCGCGAGATCCTGCTGGCCGAGGCGGCGCGGCAGATGGGCGCGCCGGCCGACCAGCTGCGGCTCGAGGCCGGCACTGTGCTGGCGCCGGACGGCAACCGCCGCTCCTACGGCGCGCTGGCGGCCGGCCTGTCGCTGCATGTCCAGGCGCAGCCGGAGTCGAGGCTGACCGACCCCGCCGCCTTCCGGGTGATGGGAAGGCCGCTGCCGCGGATCGACATCCCGGCCAAGGTGACCGGCGGCGAGGCCTATGTGCAGGATCTGCGCCTGCCCGGCATGCTGCACGGCCGGATCGTGCGGCCGCCCAGCACTGGCGCCCGGCTGACGGCGCTGGACAGCAGCGCGGTCGAGGCCCTGCCCGGGGTGGTGAAGGTGGTGCGCGACGGCAACTTCCTGGCCGTGGTGGCGGAGCAGGAGTTCCAGGCGGTCAAGGCGATGCGGCTGCTGGCGGCCGCGGCGCAGTGGCAGGAGGACACGACTCTGCCGGACCAGACCCGGCTGCCGGAGGCGCTGCTGGCGCTGCCGGCCAGGGACTTCCCGATCCTCGACCGGCGCGACGCCGCGGCGCCCGCCGGCCGGACGCTGGAGGCCCGCTATTCCCGGCCCTATCTGCTGCACGGGTCGATCGGCCCGTCCTGCGCCGTGGCGCAGCAGGACCCGGACGGGCTGCTGACGGTGTGGACCCACACCCAGGGCGTCTTTCCCGACCGCAAGGCGATCGCCGAGATGCTGGGCCGCCCGCCCGAGCAGGTGCGCTGCATCCATGTCCAGGGCTCCGGCTGCTACGGCCACAACGGCGCCGACGACGCCGCGGCCGATGCCGCCCTGCTGGCCGCCGCCCTGCCCGGCCGCCCGGTGCGGGTGCAGTGGATGCGCGAGCAGGAGCATGCCTGGGAGCCCTACGGCCCGGCGATGGTGGCCCAGGCCCGGGCCACGCTGGACGACACCGGCCGCATCGCCGACTGGGATTACGGGGTGTGGAGCAACACCCATTCGATGCGGCCCGGCCCGGCCGGCAGCCTGCTGGCCGCCCGCCACCTGGCCAAGCCCTTCCCGGTGCCGGCGCCGCGGCCGCTGCCGCAGCCGGAGGGCGGCGGCGACCGCAACGCCATCCCGCTCTACACCCTGCCCAGCGCCCGGGTGGTGCACCATTTCCTGCCGGACATGCCGCTGCGCATCTCGGCCCTGCGCTCGCTCGGCGCGCAGATGAACGTGTTCGCGATCGAGAGCTTCATGGACGAGCTGGCGCTGGCCGCCGGCGCCGACCCGGTGGAATTCCGGCTGCAGCATCTGGACGACCCGCGCGGCCGCGACGTGATCGCCGCCGCCGCCGAGGCCTTCGGCTGGAATCAGGGCCGCCCGGCCGCACCGGGGCATGGCCGCGGCTTCGGCTTCGCCCGCTACAAGAACCTGGCCGCCTATTGCGCCGTGGCGGTCGAGGTCGCGGTCGAGCGCGAGACCGGCGAGGTCCGCGTGCCGCGCATCGTCGCCGCGGTCGACACCGGCCAGGTGGTCAATCCCGACGGGGTGCGCAACCAGATCGAGGGCGCCGTGCTGCAATCGATGAGCTGGACGCTGTATGAGAGCGTCGGCTTCGACCGGGGCCGGATCACCTCGGTCGACTGGTCGACCTATCCGATCCTGCGCTTCGACGCGGTGCCGGACAGCGTCGAAATCCGCATCGTCGACCGGCCGGGCGCGCCCTTCCTGGGCTGCGGCGAGACCGGCCAGGGCCCGGCCAGCGCGGCCCTGGCCAACGGCATCGCCGATGCCATCGGCCGGCGGCTGCGCGACCTGCCGCTGACCGCCGCCAAGGTGAAGGCCGCGATCGGGGTGTGAGGCTTCCATGCCACACCTATTGTCTTTGCCACCGCGAGCGGGAACGACCACGCGCTCCGCATTGTTTCCCTGTCTGAGTTTCGGAAACAGGCACGGAGATCGCAATGCTGAAGCCAGCCATGATCATTGTCGTCGCGGCACTGTCGCTCGCGGCATGCGGCCGCGACCCCGGCACCCGGGCCCTTTCGGGCGGCGCGCTCGGCGCAGGACTCGGCGCCGGCACGGCCGCGATCACCGGCGGCAATATCGGCACCGGCGCGATCATCGGCGGTGTCGGTGGCGCCGCCATCGGCGGCCTGACGAACTGCCGTGCCGTCGGACGCTGCTGATAGACCGACAGGACGAGACAGCCCCGCCCCGGCGGGGCTGTTCTGCCGTCAGGCTGACTCTTCCGGCTGGAAGTCCAGCGCCACGCCGTTGATGCAATAGCGCAGCCCGCTGGGCGGCGGGCCGTCCTCGAAGACATGGCCGAGATGGCTGCCGCAGGTGGCGCAATGCGCCTCGACGCGGGTCATGCCCCAGCTGCGGTCGACCGTGGTTTCGACCGATTCCGGCACCGGGTCGTTGAAGCTGGGCCAGCCGGTGCCGCTCTCGAACTTCCATTTCGACTCGAACAGCTTGCTGCCGCAGCCGGCGCAGCAGAAGGCGCCCGGCCGGTGCTCGCTGAGCAGGCTGCAGCTTCCGGGCCGCTCGGTGCCGTGCTGCCGCATCACCTGGTACTGCTCGGGCGTCAGGATCCGGCGCCATTCGGCGTCGCTGCGGGTCACGGGATAGGGTTCGGGCATGCTCGATCTCCTGGGCCGGTCCGGGGAGGCGCCGGCGCCTCGACCCTGATATAGGTGGCGACGCCAGTCGAGCATAGGGAGGGCGGCATGGGCGGGCAGGATTTCGCCGGGCGGCGGGTGCTGGTGACCGGCGCCGGCAAGGGCATCGGCCGGGCCACGACCGTCATGCTGCACCGGCGCGGCGCCGAGGTGATCGCCGCCACCCGCAGCCCCGAGGACCTGGCGAGCCTGAAGCAGGAGACCGGCTGCAAGACCATCGCCGTCGACCTGGGCGACGCCGAGGCGACGCGGCGGGCGGCCATCGAGGCGCTGCCGGTCGACGCGCTGGTGAACTGCGCCGGCACCACCACGCTGGAATCCTTCCTCGACACCTCGGCCGAGAATTTCGATCAGATCATGGCGGTGAACGCCCGGGCGCCGATGATCGTGGCCCAAATGGTGGCGCGCGACCTGATCCGCCGCGGCCGGACGGGCGCCATCGTCAACGTGTCGAGCGTGTCGTCCATGATCGGCCTGCCGGACCACACCGCCTATTGCGCCTCGAAGGGCGCGCTCGACGAGATCACCCGGGTGATGGCGGTGGAGCTGGGGCCGCACGGCATCCGCACCAACAGCGTCAACCCGGTGGTGACGCTGACGCCGATGGCGGTGAAGGCCTGGAGCGACCCGGCCAAGTCCGGCCCGATGCTGGGCCGCATCCCGCTCGGCCGCTTCGCCCAGCCGGAGGAGGTCGCCGAGGTGATCCTGTACCTGCTCGGCGACGCCTCGGCGATGATGAACGGCGCCATCGTGCCGGTGGATGGCGGCTTCCTCGCCACCTGACGGGTCAAGGCGCCTCTCGGCACACCGCCTCGACATTGTGGCCGTCGGGGTCGAGCAGGAAGGCGCCGTAATAGTCCGGATGGTAGTGCGGCCGCAGCCCGGGCGCGCCGTTGTCGCGGCCGCCCGCGGCCAGCCCCGCCGCGTGGAAACGGTCGACCGCCGCCCGGTCCGGCGCCGCGAAGGCGACATGGGTGCCGGTGAGGGCGCCGTCCTGCTGACCGATCCAGAAGAACGCCCGGCGGCCGACGCCGTAGCCGGCGAAGCTCTCGCCATCGGCATAGAGGCGGGCGATGCCGAGCGCCGCCAGCAGCCGGTCGTAGAAGGCCTTCGATCGATCGAGGTCGCCGACCCGGATGGTGACGTGATCCAGCATGAGCACCTTCCCTGCCTGTGTCCCTATCCTACAGCCCCCACAGCCCCGGCTCGAAGCGCCACGCGGCGACGCCGAGGCCGGCGGCCGGGACGGCGAGCGCCGCCGCAGCGCCCTCGATCGGCGGAAGATCGTGCAGGTGCCAGTCGGCGCCGGCGAGGTCCGGCGGCAGCATCGGCCGACTCACACGCTCGGCCGGGTCGGCGCTGACGGTGAAGCCGGTGAAGTCGAAGGAGAAGCCGCGGCCGATGCCCTTGGACAGCGCCTCCTTGCGGGTCCAGACCGCGTAGAAGGCCGCGGTCAGCGCCGGGCCGGACAGGCCGGCGAGCGTCGCCCGCTCCGCCGCCGAATAGGCGATGCCGGCGACCTCCAACGGCGGCGGATGCGACACCGTCTCGACATCGACCCCGACCTCGATTCCCCGGGCCAGCGCCACCACGGCCCAGGGCCCGCTGTGCGAGAGGTTGAAGCGCAGGTCGCCCTCCGCCAGCTCCGGCTTGCCCCAGGCGCTCTGGCGGAAGCGCAGCCGGTCCGCCGGCGCCTCGAGAGCGCGGCCGAGCAGCAGCCGCAGCGCCGCATGGGCGGCGACGTAGCGGGCCCGCAGCAGGTCGGTGCGGAACCGGTCGGCGCGCTGCCGCTCCTCCGCCGACAGCACGGCCAGGCCGGCCGCCGGGTCGCGGTCGGTGCGCAGGCGCCAGACCTGCACCTGCCCCGGCGGCAGGTCGGGGAAGCCCGACGGCATCGTCCAGGTGTCGGACATCGCCCCCTCCTTGCCTCTGCCCTACTCCCCGTAAGGCAGCCAGATGTTCTTCACCTGGGTGGCCCGGCGCAAATAGTCGCGGCCCTGGCCTTCGGCGTCGGACAGCCAGTGGCGGCGGCGGCCCTGGTTGGTCCAGGTGGCCTTGAGGTTGCCGGCGCTGGCCTTCTCCACCGCCGCGCCGCCTTCGGCCGGGCCGACATACCAGAGGGCGGCGACGTCGTCGTGCTCGGCCAGGGTCTTGGCCAGCACGTCGCGCTCGCCGGTGACGATGTTGACCACCCCGTCCGGCACGTCGGAGGTGTCGAGCACCTGGTACAGGTCGGTCGCCGCCAGCGGATGGCGCGGCGACGGCACCACCACCACGCGGTTGCCCATGGCGATCGCCGGCACCACCAGCGACACGAAGCCGAGCAGCGGCGCCTCGTCCGGGCACAGCAGGCCCATCACGCCCCAGGACTCGTTCATCGCCAGCGTCACCTGGCGGGCGCGGGCGTCATGCACCTGGCCGTCATATTTGTCGGCGAAGCCGGCATAGAAGAAGATCCGCCGCACCGCGGCCTCGACCTCAGCCGCCGCGGCCTTGGCCGTGGCGCCGGTCATCGAGGAGATCCGGCGGGCGAACTCCTCGGACCGCGCCGCCAGGTTCTCGGCCAGGAAGTACAGCACCTGGGCGCGGTTGTGCCCGGCCATGCCGCTCCAGCCGGTGGCCTTGTGCGCCGCCTCGACCGCGTTGCGGATGTCCTTGCGGTTGCCGAGGCCGACCTGGCCCAGCGCCCGGCCCTTCGGATCGAGCACGGTGGTGCTGTAGCCGCCATCCGGCCGCGCCTGCTTGCCGCCGACATAGAGCTTGGCGGTGCGGTCGATCGAGGGCAGGTCGTGGTCGCCGCCCAGCGGCACGGCCGCCAGCGGCGCCGCGGCCACCGGCTTCAGCGCCGGCGCGTCCTTCTCCCAGCCCGGCACCAGGTATTCGTACAGGCCCTCGCGCCCACCCTCGCGGCCGAAGCCGCTCTCGCGGTAGCCGCCGAAGCCGACCGCGGCGTCGAACATGTTGGCGCAGTTGATCCAGACCACCCCGGCCTTCAGCCGCGCCGCGACATGCAGCGCCTGGTTCACCGTCTCCGACCACACCGAAGACGCCAGGCCGTAGCGCGAATTGTTGGCCAGGCTCACTGCCTCGTCGACGGTGCGGAAGGTCGAGGCCGTCAGCACCGGGCCGAAGATCTCCTCCTGGGCGATGGTCGAGGCCGGCTCGGCCTCGGTGAACAACGTCGGCGGGAAGTACAGGCCGCCCTTGGGCAGCGTCGCCGAGTCCTGCCAGCAGGCCGCGCCCTCCTTCTTGCCCAGCTCGACGTAATGCTTGATCCGGTCGAGCTGCACCTGGGCGACGATCGGGCCCATATCGGTCGACTTGTCGAGCGGATCGCCGACCCGGAGCGTCGCCATCCGGCGCTTCAGCTTGTCGTACATCCGGTCGGCCACGCTCTCCTGCACCAGCAGGCGCGAGCCGGCGCAGCAGACCTGGCCCTGGTTGAACCAGATCGAATCCACCACGCCCTCGACCGCGGCGTCGAGATCGGCGTCGTCGAAGACGATGAAGGGCGACTTGCCGCCCAGCTCCAGCGACAGCTTCTTGCCGGTGCCGGCGGTCGCCTCGCGGATCCGGCGCCCGACTTCGGTCGAGCCGGTGAAGGCGATCTTGTCGACATCGGCATGCTCGACGATCAGCGCGCCGGTCAAGCCATCGCCGGTGACGATGTTCAGGACGCCCGGCGGCAGCCCGGCCTCCTGCGCGATCTCGGCGAAGAGCAGCGCGGTCAGCGGCGTAAACTCGGCCGGCTTCAGCACCACCGTGTTTCCGGCGGCCAGCGCCGGCGCCACCTTCCAGGCCAGCATCAGCAGCGGGAAGTTCCACGGGATGATCTGGCCGCAGACCCCGACGGGGCGATAGCCGGGGAACTCGGTCTCGACCAGCGAGGCCCAGCCGGCGTGATGGTAGAAGTGCCGCGCGACCAGCGGGATGTCGATGTCCCGGCTCTCGCGGATCGGCTTGCCGTTGTCCATGGTCTCGATCACGGACAGCAGCCGCTCGCGGCGCTGGACGTGCCTGGCCAGGGCATAGAGGTGGCGGGCGCGCTCATGGCCCGGCAGCGCCGCCCAGCCTTTCTGGGCCCGGCGCGCGGCCTTGACCGCGGCGTCGACATCCTTGGCGGTGCCCTGCGCCACCTGCGCCAGCTTCTTGCCGGTGGCCGGGTTCAGCACCTCGAAGCGCTCGCCCTCGGCCGGGGCGACGAACTTGCCGTCGATGAAATGGCCGAAGCCCGTCTCATGCCGCGCCAGCCAGTCGCGGGCGATGCCGCTGTCCTCGGGCGCCGGGCCGTACTCCATGGTGTCGAGAATCTCCGCGATCCGGGGCATAAGTGAGGCTCCTCAGGCGGAAGCGTGGCGGAAGCCGGCCGAGTAGCGGCCGGTGACGAAATGCTCGATCTGGCGCTCGACATCGGCGAGCAGCGAGGAGGCGCCGATCCGGAACAGCTCCGGCTCCAGCCAGGGCCGGCCCAGCTCCTCCTTCATCAGGATCAGCCAGGCGATGGCGTCCTTGGCGGTGCGCAGGCCGCCGGCGGGCTTGAAGCCGACGCGCTCGCCGGTGCGGGCCTGGTAGTCGCGGATGGCGCGCACCATCACCAGGCTGACCGGCAGGGTGGCGTTGACGTCCTCCTTGCCGGTCGAGGTCTTGATGAAGTCGGCCCCGGCCATCATGCAGACCAGGCTGGCGGCCTCGACATTGCGCAGGGTCCGCAGGTCGCCGGTGGCCAGGATGGTCTTCAGATGCGCCTCGCCGCAGGCCTCGCGCATCGCCCGGACCTCGTCGTAGAGGGCGGACCAGTCGCGGTTCAGCACCTGGGCGCGGTGGATGACGATGTCGATCTCGGCCGCCCCCTCCTCCACCGCGTAGCGGATCTCGGCCAGGCGCTGCGGCAGCGGCGTCAGCCCGGCCGGGAAGCCGGTGGCGACCGAGGCCACGGGAATGCCGCTGCCGGCCAGCGCCTTCACCGCGGCGCCGACCATGGTCGGGTAGACGCAGACGGCGCCGGTGGTCGGCGGCCGGTCGGACAGGCCCAGCGCCTCGACCAGGTCGTCGCGCAGCGGGTGGCGGGCCTTGGCGCAGAGGCGCTGCACCCGGCCCGGCGTGTCGTCGCCGGCCAGGGTGGTCAGGTCCATGCAGGTGATCGCCTTCACCAGCCAGGCGGCCTGGTACTCCTTCTTCACCGTGCGCCGGGTGGTCATGGTGGCGGCCCGGCGCTCGGCGGCGCTGAGATTGACCCGCGCCGCCTCGACCCAGTCCAGCTCCAGCGCCATGCCCGGGTTGCGATGGGTGTTGGCGGCCGGCACGATGCGGGCCACCGCCTCGCCGGTGCCGTCTCGACGATGGTCGGGCATGGACGTCTCCCCTAGAAATCTGCGGGAACAGAGCGCCGCCGGCACCGGGCTGTCAAGGCGGAGCGCGGAGCGATACGCTGGCCGAACCAAGACCCTCGGAGGGGAAGGCTTCATGACCGAAAGCGCGCGCGTGCTGACCGGCAAATGCTATTGCGGCGCCGTCCACTACGAAGTGGCGGATTCGTTCCTCTACGCCCTGAACTGCCACTGCTCGAACTGCCGGCGGACGACCGGGTCGGCCTTCAAGCCCATCGCCGGCATCGAGCGCAGCAAGCTGACGGTGACCCAGGGCCGGGACGGGCTGATGATCTATGGCGAGCCGGACCACAACAACACGCATTGCCGGGCCTGCGGCTCGCTGCTGTTCTCGGTCGTCCGCGACGGCGCCTATGTCCATGTCGCCATGGGCACGTTGGTCGACGACCCGACCATCCGGCCGACCGAGCACATCTTCGTCGGCTCCAAGGCGCCCTGGTACACCATCGCCGACGACCTGCCGCAATATGAGGAGTTCCCGGCCTAGCCGGCCGACCGGCGCACCAGCGCCGCCAGCACCTCGGCCAGCGGCGTGGTGCCGCGCCGGACCTCGCCGCCATCGACCTCGATCCGGCCGGCGTTGTGGGCGTCGTAGAGATCGGTGATCAGCCGGACATAGCCCTCGCTCAGCCCGCCCGCGGCCAGGGCCTGCTCCCATTGGCCGCGCGGCAGGGCCATAGCCTGCACCGGCCGACCGAGCGGTCCGGCCAGAGCGGCGGCGACGGCGATCGCGGTATAGCGCTGCGGCCCCTCGGCGTGGAGGATGCGCGGCGGCGCCTCGGCGGCGGCCAGCAGGTCGGCCGCGATCAGCCCGACATCGGGGGCCGAGACGGTCGGGAAGCGCTTGTCGAGCGGATGGTGCAGGCTGGCCAGCACGCCGGTGGCCATGGCAGGGCGCAGCGACCGCGCCCAGTTCTCCATGTGCTCGGCCGAGCGCAGGAAGGCGATGCCCGGAAGGCCGCCGAGCCGCTGCTCCAGGTCATGGAACAGCTCGGTGATGCCGGTGCCGGCCGCGTGCTGGGCGCCGTAGTCGGAAATGGCGACCGTGCGCGGCGGCCGTGCCGCCTCCAGCGCCCGGGCCAGGCTGTCGATCAGGCTGCGGGTCTCGGCCGCGGCGTCGCCGCGCGACGGGGCCAGCGGCACGACCGCCAGCACGCCCTCGGCGTCGCTGAGCGCCGCCGTCAGCGCCTCGGTGTCGGCGATGTCGGCGACGGTGATGTCGCAGCCGGCCTCGGCCAGGGCACCGGCCTTGCCCAGATCGCGGACGATGGCCCGCACCGCCCTGCCCCGCCGCCGCAGCTCCCGCGCCGCGGCACCGCCGATCCGTCCTGTGGCCCCGATGATGGCGAACATAATGCTTCTCCCGCTCGGCCCCCGGATCGGGGCTCGGTACGGGGCCGACCTTGCCGCGGCAGCGCCGGTCGGTCGCGCCGGAACGGACGGCACAGCGCCGGAACGGACGGCGGTGCGCCATCCGGCGTCAGGCTGATGGCGGCCGCTTCCTGGTTGCTGCCGCAGTCTCGCCACCACGGATCCTGGGCGGTTGCGTCGGTCTGACCTTGATCCGCAGGGACTTGCCGTCCGGCTGATCGATGTCGAACGCCCCGGTCTTTCGCACCAGATCGCTGAGCTTGCGATAGCCATAGGTGCGCGGATCGAAGTCGGAGGCGATGTTCGCGAGGCGTTGCCCGACCGCGCCCAACCCGACCCAGCCATCCTCCGTCTCCAACTGCGCGACGGCCCTCGTCAGGATGGGAATGGCCGCGGCGGGGGGCTGGAGGGCCTCGGCGGCGGGCCCCTCTTCGGGAGTCGACACCTCGGCCTCGGGCAGCAGGTTCTCGGTGTAGATGAATCTGCGGCACGCCTGCCGGAAGCTCTCGGGCGTCTTCTGCTCCCCGAACCCGTAGACATCGGCGCCCTGCTCGCGGAGACGCGACGCCAGGCGCGTGAAATCGCTGTCCGAGGAGACCAGGCAGAAACCGTCGAACCGGCCGCTGTGCAGCAGGTCCATCGCGTCGATCACCAGGGCGATGTCGGACGCGTTCTTGCCGGTCGTGTAGGCGAATTGCTGGTACGGGTCGATCGCGTATTTCTGCAGGATATCGGCCCATGACTTCAGGCGCTGGCCCGAGAAATCGCCGTAGATCCGCCGGACACTGGCCTCGCCGAATTTGGCGACCTCCTCGAACAGCCCGGCCGCGATGCGCGGCGATGTGTTGTCGGCATCGATGAGAATGGCAAAACGGGGCAAGCGGTTTTCATCGGCCATGGTCGGCACCTCGATCAGTTGTCGCGCCGCAGGGCGCCGGGGGTGGTGCCGAGGATGCGGCGCATCGCCCGGGCCATGTGGCTCTGATGCGCGAAGCCGGCGTCGAGCGCCACCTGGGCCATCGGCAGGCGGCCGCCCAGCAGCAGCGCCCGCGCCCGTTCGACCCGGCGGCGGATCACGAACTGGTGCGGCGCCAGCCCGGTCGAGGCCTTGAACAGCGGCTTGAAATGCGACGGGCTGAGGCCCGCGGCCGCCGCCAGCTCGGCCAGGGCCAGGCGCTGGTCCAGCCGCGACTCGATCAGCTCCAGCACCCGGGCGAGCTGGCGCCGCGACAGCGTCTGTCCCGCCGCGGCCGCCGGCATCGGCGCCGCGTAGCGCCGCAGCAGATGGGCCGCAAGGGCCAGGCCGATGCTGTCGGCGTAGAGCGGATCGGACTCCGCCCCGGCCTCCAGCTCGGCTTTCAGGGCCCAGCCGAGATGCTCGATCCGCGGGTCGCGCAGCTGCAGCCGCGGCGCGATCTCCAGCCGGCCGGAGGCCAGGCCCAGCCCTTCCGCCGCGCTGCGCAGCAGCGCCGGGGTCAGGCGCAGCAGCAGGAACCGGGCCGGCCCCTCATCCTCCCACGCCCCGGCGGCGCCCGCGGGCAGCAGGTCGATGTCGCCCTCGCGCTGCAGCCGGTCCTGGACCAGCCCTTCGGCCCGGCAATGGGCGACCACCGGCGGCCCGACATGCAGGCTGAGCCGCAGGTCGGGCGACGGCGCCGCCTCGACCGCATGGCCGGTGGCGGCGAACAGCCCGGCGGCGAAGCCCGCCCATTGCCCGGCCTTCTCCGGCACGATCGCGCCGGACCGGATCACCGGTTCATGTGTATCCATTTCGCCACACCTTTGAGCCGACCTGCGGCGTCCGCGCCGCAGTCTACGTCCCGGAGCTTGAGCCGGCGAGGCCTCCTCGCTATATGGGCGCCACCAGGCCGGGCCCCTCTGGCAGCTCCTTGGGAGATGCGATGTCGGACTGGAGACTCACATGAGTGGCCCGCCTGCCGAACCGCCGACACGCCCCGGGATGGCATGCAGGCCGCTCCTCGCGACAGAGAGGACGGTTTTCGCATGGAACATTTGCTGACGGGCGAGGCGCTGACCGCCCTGGTCCAGGTCATCATGATCGACCTGGTGCTGGCCGGCGACAACGCCATCGTCATCGGCCTGGCAGCGGCCGGACTGCCCAAGGAACAGCGCGGCAAGGCGATCCTGATCGGCATCGCCGCCGCCACGGTGCTGCGCATCGTCTTCGCCCTGGCGACGACGCAGCTGCTGGCCATCGTCGGCCTGCTGCTGGCCGGCGGCGTGCTGCTGCTGTGGGTGTGCTGGAAGATGTGGCGCGAGCTGCGCCACACCGCCAAGGAGGAGCACCAGGCCGAGGAGGCGCTGGCCGGCCACGACGCGAACGGGAATGGCGCGCCGCGCAAGACCTTCGCCCAGGCCGCCTGGCAGATCGTGATCGCCGACGTGTCGATGTCGCTGGACAACGTGCTGGCGGTGGCCGGCGCGGCGCGCGAGCACCCGGTGATCCTGATCTTCGGCCTGGCGCTGTCGATCGCGCTGATGGGCTTCGCCGCCTCGTTCATCGCCCGGCTGCTGAACCGCCACCGCTGGATCGCCTATGTCGGCCTGGCAATCATCCTCTATGTCTCCATCGACATGATCTGGCGCGGCGCGACGGAGGTGTGGCCGCATCTCCAGGGTGCGATGTAAGGCACAAGGGCACTCCTTAAGGCCGGATCGCCCTCTTTATCCTCCCCCTCCCCTTGCGGGAGGGGGCATGCACACATCTCTCGGGCGTCGTTCGCGTTGCCTCTCCCGCTTGCGGGAGAGGCCGGGCTCGCGCAGCGAGACCGGGTGAGGGCGGCTCGGTCGCGACACCAGGGCAGCGTTTCAGGATCGGGCGGATCATGCGTTCGCTCGTGGCAAAGCGGTGCTTTCGGCGGGGCCGCTATCCCCTCACCCGGACATCCTTCGGATGTCCGACCTCTCCCGCAAGCGGGAGAGGCAATCTGTTCGCATACCCGCCGTCGGTGTCGCCGATCGATGTGTGAATGCCGTAGCCTCGCGGGACGGGAGAGTTGATATTTCCTTCCCGCCCCTACTCCGCCAGCAGATCCCGCACCGCAAGGGCGATGACCTCGGTCGCCTTGGTCAGGTCGTCCAGCTTCAGCCGCTCATCGGCGCGGTGGGCGTTGGCGTCCTCGATGGTGCGGGGGCCGGCGCCGTAGAGGGCGATCGGCACCCCGGCCGCCGCGTAGTGCCGGGCGTCGGTGTAGAGCGGCACGCCCTTGACCGGGATCTCCTCGCCCAGCACCGGCCCGGCCCGGCGGCGGATCGCCTGGGCCAGACGGTCGGTGCCCGGCAGCGGCGACAGCGGCTCGGCCAGCAGGATGCGGCGGACCGTGACCGTCGCCTTCGGGAACGCCTTGGCCGCATCCTCGATCACGCCGCGCAGCTCCGCCTCCACCGCAGCACCGTTCTCCTCCGGGATCAGCCGGCGGTCGAGCCGGAACGCGACGCGGTCGGGCACGACATTGGTGTTGATGCCGCCCTCGATCAGCCCGATGGTCAGCTGCGGCGAGCCGATGCCGGTGACCTTCGACATCGTAGTCCGGTAGAGGCGCCGGTGCTCGTACAGCCGCACCAGGATCGGCGTCGCCGCCTCCAGCGCGTCGATGCCGGTGGCGGGCAGCGCGGCATGGGCCGACCGGCCGCGCACCTCGACCTCGAGATGCAGGCAGCCGTTGTGCGCCGTCACCACGGCATAGCTGAAGGCGGCGGCGATGGCGAAGTCCGGCTTCGACAGCCCCTGCTCCAGGATCAGCTTCGGGCCGATCTCGCCGCCCGATTCCTCGTCATAGGTGATGTGCAGCTCGACCGTGCCGCGGGTCAGCCGGCCGGCCTCCTCCAGCGCCTTCAGGGCGAAGGCGTAGCTGGCGATGTCGGATTTCGAGACGGCGGCGCCGCGGCCATACATCCAGCCATCGACCACCTCGGCGCCATAGGGGTCGTGGGTCCAGCCCTCGCCCGGCGCCACCACGTCGCCATGGGCGTTCAGCGCGATCACCGGCCCGTCGCCGAAGCGGCGGCGGACGATCAGGTTGCTGGCGCTGATCATGCCATGCGCCTTCGCCAGCTCGGCCGGCACCGGATGGACCTCGACCTCGAAGCCGAGCTCGCGCAGCAGCTCCGTGGTCCGCCGGGCATGCGCGTCGCAATCGCCGGGCGGGTTGTCGGACGGCACCTTGACCAGCTCCGCCAGGAACCGGGCCTGCTGCTCGCGCGCGCCGTGGAGATAGGAGCGGATGGCGGTGTCGATGCTGTCGGTCATCCCAGGGGCTTTCGTGTCAGGCATGGTCGTACTGGCGGAGGAGGTCGAGCAGGACGCGGATGGCGAGATCCGCATCCTCGACGGTGATGGATTCGGCCGGGTTGTGGCTGATGCCGCCGCGGCAGCGCAGGAACAGCATGGCCACCTGGGTCAGCGACGCCATCGCCATGGCGTCGTGGCCGGCGCCGCTGGGCAGGCGCCGCGCCGGCAGGCCGTGGCGGCGGATCGCCGTCTCCAGCCGTTCCATCAGCGCCGGGTCGCAGCGGACGGCGCCGGCGTCGTGGTAGCGGTCGAGCACCAGTTCGACGCCGCGGCCGCGGGCGATGCCCTCCAGCGCCGCGGTCATCTCGGCCATCGCCGCCAGGCGGTCGGCGTCGTCCGGCGCCCGGATGTCGATGGTGAAGCGCACCGCGCCGGGGATGACGTTGACCGCGCCGGGCTGCACGTCGAGCTGCCCGACCGTCGCCACCACCTCGCGCCGGGCCTGGGCGCAGCGCTCGACCGCCAGCACCATCGAGGCGGCGGCGGCCAGCGCGTCGTGGCGCAGATCCATCGGCACGGTGCCGGCATGGCCGGCCATGCCGCGGACCGTGGCGTTGGTGCGGCTGGCGCCGTTGATCGCGGTGACCACGCCGAGCGGCAGGCCCTCGGCCTCCAGCACCGGCCCCTGCTCGATATGCAGCTCGACATAGCCGAGCACGCGGTCGCGCCGCCGGGCCTCGGCCTGCAGCCCGTCCGGGTCGCCGCCGAAGTCGCGCAGCAGGTCGCCCAGGCGCAGGCCGTTGCCGTCCAGCGCGTCCATCGCCGCCGGGTCGACGGTGCCGGCGACGGTGTTGCTGCCGGTCAGGGTGACCGGGAAGCGCACGCCCTCCTCGTCGCCGAAGGCCAGCACCTCGACGGCGAAGGGCAGCCGCTCGCCGCGCCGGTGCAGCTCGCCGACCACGGCGATGGCGGCCAGCACGCCGAGATTGCCGTCGTATTTCCCGGCGTCGCGGACGGTGTCGATGTGCGAGCCCAGCAGCAGCGCGGGCAGGCCCGGCCGGTCGCCCTCGTAGCGGCCGACGACGTTGCCGGCGGCGTCGGTCCGCGCCGCCATGCCGGCCTCGCGCATCCAGGCCAGCACCTGGTCGGCCGCCTGGCGGTGCGCCGGCGACAGGAAGGTGCGGGTCAGCCGGTCCGGGTCCTCGCTGAAGCGGGCCAGGGCATCCAGCCGCTGCATCAGCGCGGGGCCGTAAGCGAGGGTGTTCTGCGTGGGGGCGGTGCCGAGGCTCACGGCAGCAGGTCCTTCAGTCGCAGGAGGGCGATGGTCTCCACCTCGGCCAGGGCCGTGGCGAATTCGGTGTCGCGCGGGTTGCCGACCCGGCGCTCGAAGGCGGCCAGGATCTCGGCCCGGCTGCGGCCCTTCACCGCCATGATGAAGGGGAAGCCGAAGCGCTCGACATAGCCGGCGTTGAGCTCCTGGAAGCGGGCGAACTCCCCCGGCGTGCAGCGGTCGAGCCCGGCGCTGGCCTGCTCGGCGCTGGAGCTGACGGTCAGCTCCCCGGCCACGGCCAGCCGCCCGGCCAGGTCCGGATGGGCGCAGAGCACGCCGAGCTGCCGGTCATGGTCGGCGGCGCGGAACACGGCGCGGAGGGCCGCGTGCAGCCCCTCGGCGGTGTCCTGCTCATGGCTCAGCCCGACCTCCCAGGCCGCCTCGGCGATCCAGGGCGAATGCTCGAACACGCCGCCGAAGCGCACGGTGAACAGGTCGCGGTCCATGGTGCTGGGATGCGGCAGGGTCATGGGCTGTTTCCTTCCAGATCCGCAGCCACAGACCGGAAAACCGCGTTGCCTCTCCCGCTTGCGGGAGAGGTCGGAGACGCGCAGCGGCTCCGGGTGAGGGCTCTTTCCCGCCGCCCGTGCCGACCCTCACCCGGAAATCCCAAGGGATTTCCGACCTCTCCCGCCACGCGGGAGAGGCAATCCGAAAGGCGATCGCCGCTCATCATCTCAGCCGCCATACGGATGCGTCTCCCGCCAGTGGCGGGCGATCTCGATGCGGCGGCAGAACCAGATGCCGTCATGCTGCTTCGCATAGTCCAGGAACCGCTCCAGCGCCATGATCCGGCCGGGGCGGCCGACGATGCGGCAATGCAGCCCGACCGACATCATCCGCGGCGTCTCCGCCCCCTCCTGGTACAGCGCGTCGAAGCTGTCCTTGAGATAGGCGTAGAACTGGTCGCCGGAGTTGAAGCCCTGGACCGCGGCGAAGCGCATGTCGTTGGCGTCCAGCGTGTAGGGCACGATCAGCTGCGGCGTGTCCCCTACCCGCTCCCAATACGGCAGGTCGTCGTCATAGGCATCGGCGTCGTAGAGGAAGCCGCCATGCTCGGCCACCAGCCGCCGCGTGTTCGGGCTGGTGCGGCCGGTGTACCAGCCGAGCGGGCGCTGGCCCGAGACCTGCTCCAGGATCTCGACCGCCTTGCGCAGATGCTCGCGCTCCACCGCCTCGTCGACATACTGGTAGTTGATCCAGCGATAGCCGTGGCTGGCGATCTCGTGCCCGGCCTCGACCATGGCGCGGATCACCTGCGGGTGCCGCTCCGCCGCCATGGCGACGGCGTAGATGGTCAACGGGATCTGCTTGCGCTCGAACAGCCTGAGGATCCGCCAGACGCCGACCCGGGCGCCGTAATCGTAGAGGGATTCCATCGAGATGTGGCGCACGCCCGGCAGCGGCTGGGCGCTGACGATCTCGGACAGGAAGCTCTCGGAGGCTGCGTCACCGTGCAGGATCGAGTTTTCGCCGCCCTCCTCGTAGTTGAGGACGAATTGCAGCGCCAGCCGGGCGCCGCCCGGCCAATCGGCCTGGGGCGGGTTCGGACCGTAGCCGACCAGATTTCTCGGATAGACGGACACCGATCCTCCCTCGCACGCGTGATCCCAAGCACAGGATAGCGGCCCGGGCCGCGTCCACTTTCGCTTTTGCGTTGAAAGTCTTTCCGCCGAACAGCCGTTGAGCAACGGTCAGGCGGGGTGAAACATGACAATCGCAACAAAACGACAAGCACGTCAGGCCGGACAGGGCGATAATGCCCGGCGGCAGGACGGACCGCCAGGGACCGCCAAGGCGCCGGCAAACACGGAGAGGCAGGATGGCCGAACACACGGCATCCCACCAGGGACGACTGACCACCCATGTGCTCGACACGGCGCATGGCCGGCCGGGCATGGGCATCGGCGTGGCCTTGTATCGCCTCGACGGCGACCGCCGCACCCTGGTGACCGAGACCCGGACCAACACCGACGGCCGCTGCGACGCGCCGCTGCTGGCCGGCGACGCCTTCCGCCCCGGCACCTATGAGCTGGTCTTCGCCACCGGCGCCTATTTCCGCACCGCCGGCGTGACCGTGTCCGACCCGCCCTTCCTGGACCAGGTGCCGATCCGCTTCGGCATCGCCCATGCCGACCAGCACTATCACGTGCCGCTGCTGATCTCGCCCTGGTCCTACTCCACCTATCGCGGCAGCTGAACATGCGAGACACCGTCCGTTTCCTGCTGGGCGACGAGCTGCGCGAGATCCGCACGGTCGATCCGACCCTGACCGTGCTGGACTGGCTGCGGATCGACGAGCGCCGGACCGGCACCAAGGAAGGCTGCGCCGAGGGCGATTGCGGCGCCTGCACCGTGGTGGTCGGCCGGCGCGACGGCGACCGGGTGCGCTACGAGCCGGTCAATGCCTGCATCCGCTTCCTGGCGACGCTGGATGGCTGCCAGCTGCTGACGGTCGAGCACCTGAAGGCCACGGACGGCGCGCTGCACCCGGTGCAGCAGGCGATGGTCGACTGCCACGGCTCGCAATGCGGCTTCTGCACGCCCGGCTTCGTCATGGCGCTGTTCGCCCTATACCGCAACGACCCGGCGCCGGGCGAAGGCCGGATCGACGACGCCCTGGCCGGCAATCTGTGCCGCTGCACCGGCTACGCCCCGATCGTCGCCGCCGGGCAGCGCATGTACGAGCTCGGTGCCCCAGCCGCCGACCGCTTCGCCGCGGCCGAGGCCGAGACGGCCCGGCGCCTCGCGGCGCTGGAGGACGAGGAGACGGTCGCGGTCGGCGACGGCGCCCGCCGCTTCACCGCCCCGGCCACGAGCGCGGCCTTCGCCGCGCTGCTGCTGGAGCATCCGGACGCGACCATCGTCTCCGGCGCCACCGATGTCGGCCTCTGGGTCACCAAGCAGCAGCGGGTGCTGCCGGCCGTCATCTACACCGGCCGGGTGCGCGACCTGCGCGGCCTCCGCGAGACCACAGACGGCTTCGAGATCGGCGCCGCCGTCACCTATGCCGAGGCGATCGGCCCGCTGGGCCGCGCCTATCCCGACCTCGGCGAGCTGATCCGCCGCATCGGGGCGGAGCAGGTGCGCGCCGTCGGCACCATCGGCGGCAACATCGCCAACGGCTCGCCGATCGGCGACACGCCGCCGGCCCTGATCGCCGCCGGCGCCACGCTGGTGCTGCGCCGGGGCGATGAGCGCCGGTCGCTGCCGCTGGAGGAGTTCTTCATCGCCTATGGCAAGCAGGACCGGCAGCCCGGCGAGTTCGTCGAAAGCGTCTTCCTGCCGAAGCTGCGGCCCGGCGACCGCTACCGCGCCTACAAGATCACCAAGCGCTTCGACCAGGACATCTCCGCCGTCTGCGCCGCCTTCCGGCTGCGGGTGGAGGACGGCACGGTGACCGACATCCGCATCGCCTATGGCGGCATGGCCGGCACGCCGAAGCGCGCGGCCGGGACCGAGGCGGCACTGCTGGGCCAGCCCTGGACCGAGGCCACAGTGCGCGCCGCCCTGCCGCTGCTGCAGCAGGACTTCACCCCGCTGACCGACTGGCGCGCCAGCGCCGGCTACCGCGCCAAGGTCGCCGCCAACCTGCTGCTGAAGCTGCATGCCGAAACCGCCGACCCAGCCGCGGAAACCCGCCTGGTCGGCGAGCGGAGCCTGGCCCATGCCTGACACCACCTTGTCCCAGGCCAAAGCGCAGCCGGCCGCCGACCGCATCGACGGCGCGGTGCACGACCCGCGCCGGCACGACAGCGCCCACAAGCATGTCAGCGGCGAGGCCGTCTATATCGACGACATCCCGGAGCCGGCGGGGCTGCTGCATGTCTGCCTGGGGCTGAGCGAGAAGGCCCATGCCCGGATCCGGTCGATCGACCTGGCCAAGGTCCGCGCCGCGCCCGGCGTGGTCCGCGTCTTCACAGCGGCGGACGTGCCGGGTGAGAACGACATCGGCTGCAACCATCTGGGCGACGAGCCGCTGTTCGCCACCGAGCTGGTGCAGCATGTCGGCCAGCCGGTCTTCGCCGTGGCCGCCGAGACCCGCGACCAGGCCCGTCGCGCCGCCCGCCTGGCCGCGATCGACTATGAGGAGCTGGCGCCGGTCCTGGACTACGAGGCGGCGAAGGCCGCCGGCACGCTGGTGACCAAGCCGATGACGCTGCAGCGCGGCGAGGCCGCGGCGGCGATCGCGGCCGCGCCGCGGCGGGTCGACGGCCGGATGCGGATCGGCGGGCAGGAGCATTTCTACCTGGAGAGCCAGGTGGCCCTGGCCCTGCCGGGCGAGGATGGCGATGTCACCGTCCATTCCTCGACCCAGCACCCGAGCGAGGTGCAGCACATCGTCGCCGCCGTGCTGGACGTGCCGGACGGGGCGGTGACGGTCGAGATCCGGCGCATGGGCGGCGGCTTCGGCGGCAAGGAGACCCAGGCCAACCTGTTCGCCGCCACCGCCGCCCTGGTGGCCAAGGCGACCGGCCGCGCCGCCAAGCTGCGGCCGGACCGCGACGACGACATGGTGATCACCGGCAAGCGCCACGATTTCGAGGTCGATTACAGCGTCGGCTTCGACGAGGACGGCCGGATCGAGGGCGTCGAGATGCTGCTGGCGGCGCGCTGCGGCTGGTCCGCCGACCTGTCCGGCCCGGTCACCGACCGCGCCTTGTTCCATGCCGACAACGCCTATTACTACCCGGCGGTGCAGCTGTCCTCGCTGCCCTTGAAGACCAACACCCAGTCGAACACCGCCTTCCGCGGCTTCGGCGGGCCGCAGGGTCTGGTGGCGGGCGAAAGGCTGATCGAGGAGATCGCCTTCGCGGTGGGCAAGGACCCGCTCGAGATCCGCAAGCTGAACTTCTACGGCACCGACGACCGCAACGTGACGCCCTACCACCAGACGGTGGAGGACAACATCGCGCCGGAGCTGGTGGCGGAGCTGGAGCGCGACAGCGACTACCAGGCCCGGCGCGCCGAGATCCGCGCCTGGAACAAGACCAGCCGTTGGCTCAAGCGCGGCCTGGCGCTGACGCCGGTGAAGTTCGGCATCTCCTTCACCTTCACCGCCTACAACCAGGCCGGCGCGCTGGTGCATGTCTACAAGGACGGGTCGATCCATCTGAACCATGGCGGCACCGAGATGGGCCAGGGCCTGTACGTCAAGGTCGCCCAGGTTGTCGCCGAGGAGTTCCAGGTCGACATCGGCCGCGTCCACATCACCGCGACCACCACCGGCAAGGTGCCGAACACCTCGGCCACCGCCGCCTCCTCCGGCGCCGACCTGAACGGCATGGCGGCCCAGGCCGGGGCGCGGATGATCAAGGAGCGGCTGATCGCCTTCGCCGCCGAACGCTGGCAGGTGACGCCGGACCAGGTGGTGTTCCGCCGCAACATGGTGCAGGTCGGCGACCAGCAGGTGCCGTTCCCGGAGCTGGTGCGCGCCGCCTATTTCGGCCGGGTGCAGCTGTCCGCCGCCGGCTTCTACAAGACGCCGAAGATCCATTGGGACCGCGCCGCCGGCCGCGGCCGCCCCTTCTACTACTTCGCCTATGGCGCCGCGGTCAGCGAGGTCACGGTCGACACCCTGACCGGCGAGTACCGGCTGGACCGGACCGATATCCTGCACGATGCCGGCAACTCGCTGAACCCGGCGATCGACAAGGGCCAGGTCGAGGGCGGCTTCGTCCAGGGCGCCGGCTGGCTGACCATGGAGGAGCTGTGGTGGGACGCCAAGGGCCGGCTGCGGACCCATGCGCCCTCGACCTACAAGATCCCGGTGGCCAGCGACCGGCCGAAGATCTTCAACGTCCGGCTGGCCGACACGCGCAACCATGAGGAGACGATCTACCGCTCCAAGGCGGTGGGCGAGCCGCCGCTGATGCTCGGCGTCTCGGTGCTGCACGCGATCTCCGACGCGGTGGCCAGCGTCGCCGACCACAGGATCTGCCCCCGCCTGGACCCGCCGGCAACGCCGGAGAAGGTGCTGGACGCGGTGGAGCGGGTCAGGGCGGCGGGAGGGGCGGGATGATGCCGGACTTTCATCAGCCGATGCTTTTTGAGTCCCCCCTCCCCTCGCGGGCTGTTGCCTCTCCCGCTTGCGGGAGAGGTCGGGCTCGTGCAGCGAGACCGGGTGAGGGCGGCTCGGCCGCGACACCAGGATCAGCGTTTCAGGATGGGGCGGATCATGCGCTCGCTCTTGGCAGAGCGGTGCTTTCGGAGAGGCCGCTATCCCCTCACCCGGACATCCTTCGGATGTCCGACCTCTCCCGCAAGCGGGAGAGGCAATCTGTTCGCCTACCTGCGGTCGGTCTCACTGATCGATGTGTGAATGCCGCAGCGCTTGCGGGAGAGGTCGGAGCCGCCTCAGCGGCGCCGGGTGAGGGCCTCTTCGATCCGCAAGAGCACGCCTTCGAGGTCCTGCAGGATGTCGATGTTCCAGAAACGCAGCACGGTGTAGCCCTCGGATTCCAGGAAGGCGATCCGCCGTGCGTCGCGAACCGGCCCATGATGGCTGCCGTCGACCTCGACGATCAGCATCGCCTCAACACAGCACAGATCGGCGACATAGGGGCCGACCGGGTGCTGGCGCCGAAACTTGGCGCCGGCGAGTCCACGGTTGCGCAGGTGGCGCCACAGCAGCCCTTCCGCCAGCGTGCTGTCGTGGCGAAGCCTGCGCGCCTGCTTGGTCCGAGCCCCTTCCCTCACCCGGACATCCTGCGGATGTCCGGCCTCTCCCGCAAGCGGGAGAGGCAATCTGTTCGCATATCTGCGGTTGGTCGGCTAACGGAGGTCGCCCCATGACCCCCCTTGCCTCCACCCTGCGGCTGTGGCTCGGCGACGGCGAGCCGACGGCGCTGGTGACATTGACGGAAGCCCGCGGATCCACCCCGCGCGAGGCCGGGGTGCACATGCTGGTCACCGCCGCCGCCGCCCGCGGCACCATCGGCGGCGGGCGGATGGAATGGGACGCGATCGCCGCCGCCCGGACCCTGATTACCGCCAAGGAGCGGTCGCAGCGGGTCGAGATCCCGCTCGGCCCCGCCATCGGCCAGTGCTGCGGCGGCTATGTCGTGATCGAGCTGGAGCTGGCCGACGGCGCCACCCTGGCCCGGATCGAGGCCGAGGAGGCCGCGGAGGCCGCGGGCCAGCCCAGCGTCATGGTGTTCGGCGCCGGCCATGTCGGCAAGGCGCTGGCCCGCGCCCTGGCGCCGCTGCCGCTGAAGATCCAATGGGTCGACGGCCGCGCCGACGAGTTCCCGGCCGAGATCCCGGGGGGCATCACCCGGCGGCTGACGCCGACCCCGACCGACGTCATCGCCGAGGCCCCGCCCGGCGCCGCCTATCTGGTGATGACCCACAGCCACGCCATGGATTTCGAGGTGGCCGAGGCGGCGCTGCGCCGCGGCGACGCCGCCTATGTCGGGCTGATCGGATCGGCCACCAAGCGCGAGCGCTTCGAGCGCTGGTTCCGGGCCCGGGGCAACGACCCGCGGCGCACCGGATTCCTGACCTGCCCGATCGGGGCGGGCCTCGGGCGGGACAAGCGCCCGCCCATCATCGCCGCCATGGTCGCGGCGGAATTGCTCATCGCTTTCGCCAAGGCTAAGGACGTGTCCGCCCCCGCCGACAAACCGGCGGCGGGGGCGGCTCCAGAACAGGAGGCTGCATGGACCGCAACCCGGGGGCCGGCCCCGCGCGCATCGAACTCCGCGGCATCACCAAGAGGTTCGCGAGCCTCGTCGCGAACGACGGCGTAAGCTTCTCCGTCCAGCCCGGCGAGATCCACGCGCTGCTCGGCGAGAACGGCGCCGGCAAGTCGACGCTGGTCAAATGCATCTACGGCCTGCTGCAGCCCGATGCCGGCGAGATCCTGTGGAACGGCGCGCCGGTCGGCCCCGCCAGCCCGCACGAGGCCCGCCGCCTCGGCATCGGCATGGTGTTCCAGCACTTCTCGCTGTTCGAGGCGCTGACCGTGGCCGAGAACATCGCCCTCGGCCTGGAGAGCCCGCCCGACCGGCGCATCCTGGCCAGGCGGATCCGCGAGGTGTCCGAGGCCCATGGCCTGCCGCTGGACCCACATCGCGAGATCCACTCCCTGTCGGTCGGCGAGCGCCAGCGGGTCGAGATCGTGCGCTGCCTGCTGCAGGACCCGAAGCTGCTGATCATGGACGAGCCGACCTCGGTCCTGACCCCGCAGGAGGTGGAGCGGCTGTTCGAGACGCTGCGCCGGCTGGCGTCGGAGGGCTGCTCGATCCTCTACATCAGCCACAAGCTGCACGAGATCAAGGCGCTGTGCGACGCGGCGACGATCATGCGCGGCGGCAAGGTGGTGGGCACCTGCGACCCGGCGGCCGAGACCGCGCGCAGCATGGCGCAGATGATGATCGGGGCGGAGCTGCGCACCCTGTCCCGGCGCGGCGCCCGCGGTGCGTCCGAGCCGCGGCTGATGGTGGAGAACCTGAGCCTGCCCGCCGACGGCCCCTTCGGCACCGCGCTGAAGCAGATCGGCTTCACCGTCGGCGCCGGCGAGATCCTGGGCATCGCCGGCATCGCCGGCAACGGCCAGACCGAGCTGTCGCAGGCCCTGTCGGGCGAACGCCGGGTCCGCCCGGCCGGCGCCATCCGCATCGGCGCCAAGCCGGTCGGGCATCTCGGCGCGGAGCAGCGCCGCCTGCTGGGGCTGTGCACCGTGCCGGAGGAGCGCAACGGCCACGCCGCCGTGCCGGAGATGAGCCTGGCCGCCAATGCCCTGCTGAGCGCCCGCAACCGCATGAGGCTGGCCCCCGGCGGGCTGATCCGCGCCGGCCTGGCGCGCCGCTATGCCGAGCGGGTGATCCATGAGTTCGGGGTCAAGACCCGCGGCGCCGAGGCTTTGGCCGGCAGCCTGTCCGGCGGCAACCTGCAGAAATTCGTGGTCGGCCGCGAGGTGCTGCAGACGCCGGAGGTCTTCATCGTGTCGCAGCCGACCTGGGGCGTCGATGCCGGCGCCGCCACCGCGATCCACCAGGCGCTGATGACCCTGGCCCAGAACGGCGCCGCCGTGGTGGTGATCTCGCAGGATCTCGACGAGCTGCTGCAGATCACCGACCGCCTCGCGGTGATCAATCTCGGCCGCCTGTCCCAGGCCCGGCCCACCGCGGAGATCTCGGTCGCCGAGATCGGCCTGCTGATGGGCGGGCTGCACGGGGCCGAGCCGGAAGCGGCCGAGGAGAAGGAGCACGCCGTTCATGTCGCTTAGGATCGAACCCCGGCGGGAACCGTCCCGCGCCATGGTCTGGCTGACCCCGGTGCTGGCCGTGGCCCTGACCATCGCCAGCGGCTGGCTGCTGTTCCTCATGCTCGGCCTGGATCCGGCGGAGACGCTGTACCAGTTCGTGATCGCCCCGATCGAGACCTTCTACGGCTGGACCGAGCTGGGGGTGAAGGCGGCGCCGCTGATCCTGATCGCCATCGGCCTTGCCATCGGCTTCCGCGCCAATGTCTGGAACATCGGCGCCGAGGGCCAGCTGATCATGGGCGCGGTCGCGGCCGGCGCCGTCGCGCTCGCCTTCTGGGGCCAGGAGGGCTGGTGGATCCTGCCGGCCATGTGCGTCGCCGGGGCGCTGGGCGGTCTGGCCTATGCCGCGATCCCTGCCTTCCTGAAGACCCGCTTCGACGTCAGCGAGATCCTGACCAGCCTGATGCTGACCTATGTCGCCTCGCTGGCCCTGAGCGTCCTGGTGTTCGGCCCGTGGAAGGACCCCGAAGGCTTCAACTTCCCGCAGACCCGGATGTTCAGCGACGCGGCGGTGCTGCCGATCCTGATCGAGGGCACCCGGCTGCATCTCGGCGCGCTGGTCGCCCTGTTCGCCGCGATCGGCGCCTGGTTCCTGGTCGGCCGCACCGTGGTCGGGTTCCAGATCCAGGTGGTCGGCCAGGCCCCGGCCGCGGCCCGCTTCGCCGGCTTCAGCCGCAAGCGCGTGGTCTGGTTCTGCCTGCTGCTGTCGGGCGCCCTGGCCGGGCTGGCCGGCACCTTCGAGGCGGCGGGGCCGATCGGGCAGCTGATCCCGCAGCTGACCCCCGGCTACGGCTTCACCGCCATCATCGTCGCCTTCCTCGGCCGGCTGAATCCGCTCGGCATCGTCGCCGCCGGGCTGGTCATGGCCCTGTCCTATATCGGCGGCGAGAACGCCCAGGTCTCGGCCGGCCTGCCGCAGGCGGCGACCGGCGTGTTCCAGGGCATGCTGCTGTTCTACCTGCTGGCCGCCGACGTCCTGGTCCGCTACCGCCTGCGCTGGACCTCCGGCCAGGCCGCGCCCGCCCCCAAGCCCGTGACGGTGCCGTGATGGAGTTCCTCGTCCTCGTCGCCGCGACGGTGATCACCGCGGCCACCCCCCTGCTCTTCGCCGCGCTGGGCGAGCTGGTGGTGGAACGCTCCGGCGTCCTCAACCTCGGGATCGAGGGCATGATGCTGATCGGCGCGGTCGCCGGCTTCGCCGTGACCATCACCACCGGCCAGCCGGCGCTCGGCATCCTCGCCGCCGCCGCGGCCGGGGCGGCCGTGTCGCTGGTCTTCGCCGTGCTGACCCTGACCCTGATGGCCAACCAGGTGGCGACCGGCCTGGCCCTGACCATCTTCGGCGTGGGCCTGAGCGCGCTGCTCGGCGCCGGCTTCGTCGGCCACCCGATCCCGCCCTTGCCGAAGCTGTCGCTGCCGGTGCTGACCGACCTGCCGGTCGTCGGGCCGCTGATCTTCGGCCAGGACGTCCTGGTCTACCTCTCGGTCGCACTGACCTTCGGCGTCGCCTGGTTCCTGAAGCGCACGCGCCCCGGGCTGGTGCTGCGCGCGGTCGGGGAATCCGCCGAATCCGCCCATGCGATCGGCCATCCGGTGATCCTGGTGCGCTATCTCGCCTGCCTGTTCGGCGGCGCCATGGCCGGCCTCGCCGGCGCCTTCCTCTCCCTGTCCTACACGCCGATGTGGATGGAGGGGATGACGGCCGGCCGCGGCTGGATCGCCCTGGCGCTGGTGGTGTTCGGGTCCTGGCGCCCGTGGCGGGTGCTGCTCGGCGCCTATCTGTTCGGCGGGGTGACGATCCTGCAGCTGCACGCCCAGGGCATCGCCGGGATCGACCTGCCGTCCCAGATCTTCAGCATGCTGCCCTACCTCGCCACCATCGCCGTGCTCGTGGTCATCGCCGCCGGCCCCTGGCGCGGCCGGCTGCAGGCGCCGGCGGCCCTGGGCAAGCCGTTCCGCCCTTCCGTCTGAGAGGCCATTTGATATTCTCAGACCAATCAACAATGGAGGTCTCATGTCGATGCTGGTTTCCCGCCGGACGCTTCTCGCCGGCTCCGCCGCCGCCCTGGCCGCCTCGGCCCTGCCCGGGCCGGCCTGGGCCGCCGACCCGCTGAAGGTCGGCTTCATCTATATCGGCCCGGTCGGCGACTATGGCTGGACCCACGGCCACGACGTGGCCCGCCGCGAGGTCGAGGCGAAGTTAGGCGACAAGGTGAAGACCACCTTCGTCGAGAACGTGCCCGAGGGCCCGGATGCGGAGCGGGTGCTGCGCCAGCTGGCCCAGGCGGGGAACGAGCTGATCTTCACCACCTCCTTCGGCTACATGAACGCCACGATCCGGGCGGCGAAGGCTCTGCCGCAGGTGAAGTTCGAGCATGCCACCGGCTACCAGACCGCGCCCAACGTCAGCACCTACAACGCCCGCTTCTACGAGGGCCGCGCCATCTGCGGCACCATCGCCGGGCACCTGACCAAGACCGGCAATCTCGGCTATATCGGCTCGTTCCCGATCCCCGAGGTGGTGATGGGCATCAACGCCGTCGCCCTGTCCGCCCGCAAGATCCGCCCCGACGCCAAGGTCAAGGTGGTCTGGGCCAACAGCTGGTACGACCCGGGCAAGGAGAGCGATGCGGCCAAGGCGCTGATCGACGGCGGCGTCGACGTGCTGAGCCAGCACACCGACAGCCCGGCGCCGCTGCAGGTGGCGGAGAGTCGCAACGTCTACGCCTTCGGCCAGGCCTCGGACATGCGCAACTTCGCGCCGAAGATGCACCTGACCGCGATCGTCGACGCCTGGGGCGAGTATTACATCCGCCGGGTGCAGGCGGTGATCGACGGCAGCTGGCAGACCTCCAGCGTCTGGGAGGGGCTGAAGGAGGGCATGGTCGGCATGGCCCCCTACAACGAGGCGATCCCGGCCGATGTGGTGGCGGCGGCGGAGAAGGTGCGCGCCGGCATCCTCGACGGCACCGGCCACCCCTTCGTCGGCCCGATCAAGAACCAGAAGGGCGAGCTGGTGGTGAAGGAAGGCGAGACGCTGAGCGACGAGCAGCTGCTGAAGATGGACTGGTATGTCGAGGGCGTGGAGGCCTGAGGCACAGTCGCCCGTAGGTTGGGTTCGCGATGAGCGAACCCGACACGGCTCCCGTTTGATCTGTCGGCCTGTTGTTGGGTTCGCATCCGCGAACCCAACCTACAACTCCACCTCCTGCGGCTGTCCCCAATGACCGCCCCCCTCTATCTCGACCACCTCGCCTCGACCCCGCTGGCGCCGGAGGTATTCGAGGCGATGCGGCCGTGGCTCGACCCGGCCGCGGTCGGCAATCCGCATGCCGCCGGGCACCGGCCGGGCTGGCGCGCCGCCGAGGCGATCGATGCGGCGCGGGCCGAGGTGGCGGCGCTGATCGGCGCCCGGCCGGGCGAGATCCTGTTCACCGGCGGC